>DATAOG010000479.1:0-14203 GCA_036265855.1 Geminicoccaceae bacterium
GCTGCTGGTCGACCGGTCGCCTTCGCAGACGGTCGGCGAGCGCCCGCAGCAGCTCGAGCAGGCACTGGCGAAGCTGCGCTCCGAGCTGAAGCAGGTCGGCGGCCTCGATGCGGTCGAAGCGACCAGCTCGGGCGACGGCAAGTGCTGCACCCGGCTGTTCGCGACACTCGCCACGACCCTACCCGAGATCGACCGCTCGCGGCTTGCGGGCGTGCTGATGTTGTCCGACGGCCAGGTTCACGATGTCCCGAAAAGCCTCGACGCGCTCGCGATCGGCGCGCCGATGCACCTGCTGCTGACCGGGCAGCACGACGAGCACGACCGGCGGCTCGTGGCCGAGCAGGTCCCGAACTACGGGATGGTGGGCGACCAGGAGCAGATCACGTTTCGCGTCGACGACCTGCCCGCGGGCGGCCCCAGCGAGCCGGTGACGGTCACGCTTCGCCAGGACGGCGAGGTCACGCAGAAGATCTCGGTCGCCCCCGGCGCGTCGCGGAGCGTGCCGTTCCAGCTGACCCGCGCCGGCCAGACGGTGCTCGAGCTCGAGGCAGCGCCGGCGCCGGGCGAGGTCACCACCCTCAACAATCGCCAGGTCTTCTTCGTCAATGGCGTGCGTGACCGGCTGCGCGTTTTGCTGGTCTCCGGCCAGCCCTATTCGGGCCTCCGGGTCTGGCGCAACCTGCTCAAGTCGGACCCCGCGGTCGATCTGGTCCATTTCACGATCCTGCGGCCGCCCGAGAAGCAGGACGGCACGCCGATCCGCGAGCTCGCGCTGATCGCGTTCCCCTCGCGCGAACTGTTCGAGGTCAAGCTCAAAGACTTCGATCTGGTGATCTTCGATCGCTATTCGCGCCGCGGCCTGCTGCCGCTCGCCTATCTCGACAACGTCGCGCGCTACGTCGAGAACGGCGGCGCCCTGCTCGAGATCGCCGGACCGGAGTTCGCGCATCCGCTGAGCCTGTATCGGACGCCGCTCGCGCACGTCCTGCCGGCGCGCCCGACGGGCGTCGTGTACGAGCGCGGCTTCACGCCGACGCTGACCGACCTCGGCCGGCGTCATCCGGTGACCGCGGGGCTCGCCGAGGGTATCGAGAACGAGCGGCCGCGAGCCGACGCCGGCGCGCCGTGGGGCCGGTGGTTCCGCCAGGTCGATGTCGAGGCCGAGGGCTCGCAGGTGCTGATGAGCGGCGCCGCCGACCGGCCGCTGCTGGCGCTCAACCGCGTCGGCAAGGGCCGGGTCGCCCAGCTGCTCTCGGACCAGGTCTGGCTCTGGGCGCGCGGCTTCGAGGGCGGTGGGCCGCAGGGTCTGCTGCTGCGGCGCCTGGTCCACTGGCTGATGCAGGAGCCAGAGCTCGACGAGGAGGCCCTGCGCGCCGAGCCGGCGGGCAACGATTCGATCGCGATCGAGCGTCGCTCGCTCAAGCCCGAGGCGGAGACGGCGACCGTCACGGCGCCCTCGGGGCAGACCAGCGAGGTCCGCCTCGAGCCCTCGGGACAGGGCCTGGCCCGCGCCAACGTGCCGGCCAAGGAAGCCGGCCTCTACCGGATCTCGGACAGCAAGTTCTCGACCTACGCGGCGGTTCGCCCGATCGGCGCCGAGGAGCTGTCCGACATGCGGGCGACGCCGGACCGTCTGGCGCCGCTGATCGAGGCGAGCGGCGGTGCGGTCCACTGGCTGGCCGACGGCGGCGCGCCCGAGATCCGGAAGGTGGCGCCCGGCCGGGCGCTGTCGGGGCGCAACTGGGTCGGCCTCAGGCGCAACGACCGTTATCTGGTCACCGGCGCCTCGCAGCTGCCGCTGCTGCCGGCCGTGCTGGCGCTCGTGCTGCTGCTCGGCACGCTCGGGTCTGCCTGGTACCGCGAGGGCCGGTAGCCGGCCCTCGCCGCAGGGCTAGAGGCGCTCGCCGCCTTGCAGCGGCGAGAAGCGGACCGGCATGATCCCCTTCTGATGGATCCTGCCGTCCTGGTCCTTGGTCAGCAAGGTGAGCGTCTGGACGCCCTCCTCGGGCCCGAGCGGCATCACCATCCGGCCGCCGCGCTTGAGCTGCTGCAGCAGCGGCGGCGGCACGTGGTCGATCGCCTCCTTGATCACGATGGCATCGAACGGCGCCTTCTCCGGCCAGCCGTAGTAGCCGTCGCTCGCCTGGACGGAGACGTTGTCATAACCCCGCTCCTTGAGGACGCGTGCCGCCTGCTCGGCGAGCGGCTCGATGACCTCGACGCTGTAGACCTTGGCCGCCAGCAGCGAGAGCACCGCGGCTTGGTACCCGGCATCGGTGCCGGTCTCGAACACGACGTCGCCGGGCTGGGGTGCCACCAGATGGGTCATGAACGCGACCAGGAGCGGTGCCGCCAGGTTCTGCTCGTACCCGAGCGGCAGCGGATGGGGCTCATAGGCGTAAGGCCGCAGCGCCTCCGGCACGAACGCCTCCCGCGGCACCTGCCGCAGCGCCGCCAGGACCCGCGGGTCGAGCTCATTGACCCCGGTCTCGCCGCTCAGCAACAGGACCTCCTGCTGGACCACGCGGACCATCTGCTCCCGCTGGTCGGCGGGATCGGCGGCCAGCGCCGCGGTCAGCCAGAGGCCGAGACCCAGCCCAAAGGATGCCATCATCGGCAGACCGCGATCTCGGAACCGCATCGCGAACCTCGCTCCCTTGCCGCGGGGCGCCCGATGGCGGGCGACGGCCGATCGAGCTTAGCGGCCCGGCCACCGGTCCGGCCAGACGGAATTCAAAGCTGGGTCGCGCCGGCCCGGGTGGGCGCACTGAGGCATGCCGGGTCGGCTCAGCCGGCGGTGATCTGGGTTCCTACGCCTGCCTCGGTGAAGGTCTCGAGCAGGAGCACGTGGGTGAGCCGGCCATCGAGGATGTGAACCGCGCCGACCCCGCCCTCGAGCGCGGCGAGCGCGGTCTCGAGCTTCGGAATCATGCCGCCCTTGATCGTGCCGTCGGCGATCAGGGCCCGCGCCCTGCCGGCGGGGAGCTCGGAAATCAGCCGGCCCTCGGCGTCGAGCACGCCTGGGACATCGGTCAGCAGGACCAGCTTGCGCGCGCGCAGCGCGGCTGCGATCGCGCCGGCGGCGGTATCGGCATTGATGTTGTAGGTGTGGCCGTCCGTGCCGAGCCCGATCGGGGCGATCACGGGCACGATCTCGGTCTGCGCGAACACCTCGAGCACCTCGGTGCGGATCCGGACCGGCTGGCCGACGAAGCCGAGGTCCAGGACCTGCTCGATGTTGCTGCCCGGATCGCGCCGGGTGCGGGTCAGCTTGGCCGCCTCGATCAGCTGCGCGTCCTTGCCGGACAGGCCGACCGCGTGGCCGCCAGCGGCATGGATCGCGGCCACGATCTGCTTGTTGATGCTGCCGGCGAGCACCATCTCGACGATTTCCACGGTCGCCGAGTCGGTGACCCTGAGACCCTCGACGAAATCGCTCTTGATCTTCAGCCGGTCCAGCATCGCCTTGATCTGCGGCCCGCCGCCGTGGACGACGACCGGGTTGATGCCGACCTGCTTGAGCAGCACGACATCCCGCGCGAAGCCTTCGGCGAGCGCCGCCGAGCCCATCGCATGGCCGCCGTACTTGACCACGAACGTGCTGCCGGCGAAGCGCCGCATGTAGGGCAGCGCCTCGATCAGCGTCGCCGCGATCTGATGATGGGCCTGATCGGTCATGCCGGCGCCTCGACCGGCTCACGGGCCAGAGCCGCGAGCGCCGCGCGCAGCCGCTCGATGCCGGCGCCGGTGCGCGCGCTGGTCGCGATCAGCTCCGGATGCGCGCCGGGCTTGCGCTCGAGCTCGGCGCAAAGGGCCGCGATCAGGTCGGGCAGCTCGGCCGCGCGGATCTGGTCGACCTTGGTCAGCACGATCCGGTAGGCGACCGCAGCCTCGCCCAGCAGCCCCATGAACTCCCGGTCGAGGTCCTTGAAACCGTGGCGGGCGTCAATCAGCAGGCAGGTCTGGAGCAATGCCGGCCGGCCGCGCAGGTAGCGCCGTACGACCGCCTGCCACGCCTCCACGGCCGGCTTGGGCGCCTGGGCGTAGCCGTAGCCCGGCAGATCCGCGAGCATCAGGCGGCCGCCGAGGTCGAACAGGTTGATCTGCTGCGTGCGGCCCGGCGTGTTCGAGGTCCGCGCGAGCTGCCGGCGCCCGGTGAGGGCGTTGATCAGGCTCGATTTGCCGACGTTCGAGCGGCCGGCAAAGGCGACCTCGGGCAGGTCCGCCGCTGGCAGCCGAGCGAGGTCGGCGACGCCCGCGACGAACCGGCAGGGCTTGGCGAACAACCGCCGGCCGGCGGCGATGTCCGGGTCGTCGCCCCGCGCCGCCGCCGCCGGCTCGAGCTTGCCCGCCATGGTCAGGCGGCGACCCCCATCCGCTTCATGATCACCCACTGCTGCGCGATCGACAGGATGTTGTTCCAGGTCCAGTAGATCACGAGCCCGGCCGGGAAGGTCGCGAACAGGAAGGTGAACATGACCGGCAGGAACATCATCACCTTGGCCTGGGTCGGGTCGGCCGGCTGCGGGTTCAGCTTCTGCTGCAACAGCATGGTCGTGCCCATGATCAGGGGCCAAACCCCGATCATCAGCATCGCCGGCGGCTGCCAGGGGATCAGGCCGAACAGGTTGAACAGCGTGGTCGGGTCCGGCGCCGAGAGATCGTGGATCCAGCCGAAGAACGGCGCGTGCCGCATCTCGATCGACACGAACAGCACCTTGTACAGCGAGAAGAACACCGGGATCTGCACCACGATCGGCAGGCAGCCCGACATCGGGTTGACCTTCTGCGTCTTGTACAGGTTCATCAGCTCCTGGTTCAGCCGGGCCTTGTCATCGCCATAAAGCTCGCGCAGTCGCATCATCTCGGGCTGCAATTTCTTCATCTTGCTCATCGAAGTGTAAGATTTGTTGGCAAGCGGGAAGAACAGCAGCTTGACCAGCAGCGTCAGCAGCAGGATCGCCACGCCGTAGTTGCCGACGACGCCGTAGAAGAAGTGCAGGACGCGGAACAGCGGCTTGGTCAGGAAGTAGAACCAGCCGAAGTCGACCGCGCGATCGAACAGCGGAATGCCGAATGCGGCCCCGTAGCGGTCGAGCAGTTTGACCTCCTTGGCGCCGGCGAACAGACGCTCGGTGATCTCGATGCTCTGCCCGGGCGCGATGGTCATGACCGGGCGCAGGTAATCGACCTGGTAGTGCTCCTGATCATCCGCCTTCACGGCGCGGAAGGTCGCGGTGAGATCGCTTCCCTGATCGGGGATCAATGCGGCCAGCCAGTACTTGTCGGTGATGCCGAGCCAGCCGCCCTGGCTCTGCAGCTGGACCTCGCCGTTCTTGACCAGGTCCGTGTACTCGATCTCGTGGAGCTTGCCGCCGAGAACTCCGATCGGCCCTTCGTGCAGGATGTAGTAATGTTTGGTCTGGGGCACGTTCCAGCGGCTGATCAGGCCGTAGGGCATGAGCCTGACCGGCTCTTTGCCGGTGTTCTCGACCCGCTGGGTGATCGTGAACAGGAAATCGTCGTCGACCGCGATCTTGCGATGGAAGCGCAGGCCCTGGCCGTTGTCCCAGCTGAACGCGACCGGCTCGCCGGTGCGCAGCTCGCCGCCTTCGGGCTGCCAGACGGTGTCGCGGCCGGGCACCGCTGTACCCTGGTCGGCCGGCACCCAGCCGAACTCGGCGAAGTAGGCGTTGGGCGCGCCGGGCGGGCTCAGCAGGGCCACGTCGGGCGAATCGGGCGCGGTGGTCACGTGGTAGTCGGACAGGACCACGTCGTCGATCCGGCCGCCGGTCACCGGCAGCGAGCCGTGCACTCGGGCGGCCTCGATCGCCACCCGCTTGGCTCTCGCCAGCGCCTCGGCCCGCGTCTGCCCCGGCGGCACCGCTTCGGCGCCGGGGGTCACCGACGACGGCGCACCGGCCTGACCCGTGCCCTGCTGGGGCGCCGGCGCGGTCTGTTCGGTGTGCTGCGCCGGCTGGCGCTGCCCCTCTTTCATCCGAGGCAGCTCGTAGAAATACTGGAAGGCCAAGATGATCGTGACCGACAGAATGATCGCCAGGATCAGGTTGCGCTGCTCGGGCATGTCGCCCTGGCCTCCTCAGCTCCGCACCGGCCGCTCGCCGCTCAGCCCTCGACGCGGCGCGCGCTCGACGCCGGCACCGGATCGTAGCCGGAGCCGCCCCACGGATGGCAACGTAGGACGCGCCGCAGCGCAAGCCAGCCGCCCCGCCTGACGCCGTGCCGGGCGAGCGCCTCGAGCGCGTATTCCGAGCAGCTCGGCAAGTACCGGCAACGCGGCCCGATCACCGGCGACAGCAATAGACGGTAGGCCTGAATCGGCGCGCTCACGAGCCAGATCCCGGCGTGAGAGGTTCGCGCGGAGCCGCCGTGACCCGCGCGAACGCGGTCCCAAGGTCGGAAAGCAGACGATCGAACGGGCATGTCAGGACCGCCGGACGTGCTACGATGACGTAATTGTACCCCGGGCACCCCCGGCCGGGCAGCACCGCCCGCGCGGCTTCCGCCAAGCGCCGCCTCGCGCGGTTGCGCGCGACCGCCTTGCCGATGCAGCGGCTCGCCGTGAAGCCGACGCCGATCTCGATTTCCGCCGGCGTGCCCCGCGGCGGCCGCGGGCCCGCCTGCAGAACGAAGGCCGGCATCACCCAACGCTGCCGGGTGGCGGCCACGGCCACGAACTCGGCACGCCGCTTCAAGCGGGCCACCTGCGGCTGCGACCGCCCGGCGCCAGTCAAGGGTGGCGCGAGCAGACGCGCGCTCAGCAGGACAGTCGCTTGCGGCCGCGGGCGCGGCGCCGCGCGAGGACCCGCCGCCCGCCGGCCGTAGCCATGCGCGCCCGGAAGCCGTGCCGCCGCTTGCGAATAAGGTTGCTCGGCTGATAGGTACGCTTCACGGCGCAGCCCTTCGCCACCCCCTGCTCGAACCGGTGCGCTATATAGGTTGGGGCGGTTCCCCTGTCAAACTTCGCCGGCCGTTACGGCTGACAGCGGTTCACTGGCTTGTGAGTGCGGGCGATTCGGGATTGTCCGGCAACCCGCTATATCGCTGATCCTGGCAGCCGAGGTTTTCGATGGCGTGTCTTGAGGCGACCTTCGGTCGCGGCGCGGCATGACAAGTGTTACACTACGGGCGCGACACTTGAAGGCGCTCGCGCTGGCGCTGCTGCTGATCGCCGGCACGGCAGCCGCGGCCCCGAAGGCCGAGCTCTGGGAGCGCTGGAGCGCGCACGACCCCCATTCGACCAGGCAGGTCGACCATGCCGCCTGGGGCGCGTTTCTGGCCCGCTATGTCCGGATCGGCGGGGACGGCGTCCACCGGGTCGCCTACAGCCGGGTCACGCCCGCCGACCGGGGGGCGCTCGATGACTACATCGCGGGCCTCGCCCGGCTGCCGATCAGCAGCTACGACCGACCCGAGCAGCTGGCTTACTGGATCAATCTCTACAATGCGCTGGTCATGCGCGTGGTGCTGGATCACTACCCGATCTCGAGCATCCGCGATGTCGTGCCGGCATCCGCCAAGAGCAGCGCCGGTCCGTGGGACCAGAAGCTGGTCGAGATCGAGGGCCAGCCGGTCTCGCTCGGCGACATCCAGAACCGCGTCCTGCGGCCGATCTGGCGGGATCCGCGGGTGCTCTACGCGCTCAGCTGCGGCGCGGTCGGCTGCCCCAATCTGCAGCCCGAGCCCTACCAGGCGGAGCACCTCGAGCACCAGCTGAGCAAGGCCGCGATGGCCTATGTCAACGACCCGCGCTCCATCCGGATCGAAGACGACCGGCTTGGCGTCTCCAGCCTGTACCGGTGGTATGCGGCCGATTTCGGCGGCTCCGATACCGCGATCATCAATCACCTGATGGCCTATGCCGAACCCAAGCTGGCGATGCAGCTGGAGCGCTTCGAGAAGATCAGCGACGACGGCTTCGACTGGCGGCTGAACGACGCGACGCGATAGCCGGCGCCGGGAGGGGGCCGCTGTCGTGTCGCGCGCTTCGCCCCTATAACGACGCCGATGGCTGAGAAGCTCGAGCCGCTCTCGCCCCACCGGTCGCTCTCGGCGCGCCTGCTCGTGCTGACGGTCGCGTTCGTCCTGCTCGGCGAGGTGCTGATCTACGTGCCGTCGATCGCGCGCTTCCGCCGGGACTACCTCGACCAGCGGATCGCGGCCGCCCATCTTGCCACCCTCTCGCTTCAGGCGGCGGGCGAGCGTGGGGTCGACCAGCGGCTCGAATCCGAGCTGTTGAGCCAGGCGGGCGTGCTCTCGGTGACCCTTCGGGAGCCCGCGGCCGAGCTGATGCTGGGCAAGCTGCCGGCGGTCCAGAGGATCGTCGACCTCCGGTCCCAGAGCGCACCCACGATGATCGCCGAGGCTTTCGAGACGCTCTGGTACGGCGGGCGGCGGACCATCCGGGTGATCGGGCCATCGCCGCAGCGGCCATCGGTGCTGGTCGACGTGAGCCTGCCCGAGGCGGGCCTCTGGAGCGCGATGGTCAACTATTCCTGGCGAATCCTGACGCTTTCGATCGTGATCTCGCTGCTGACCGCGTTCCTGGTCTATGCCGCCCTGCAGCTGATGATCGTCCGGCCGCTGGGCCGGATCACCGAGAGCGTGATCGCGTTCCGGCGCCTGCCGGAGGACGCGAGCACGGCCCTGCCCGCATCCGCGCGCGGCGACGAGCTCGGTCTGGTCCAGACCGAGCTGCGCCGCATGCAGGAGGGTCTGCGCGCCGCGCTCGCGCAGAAGACCCGCCTGGCGGCGCTCGGCGGCGCGGTCAGCAAGATCAACCACGACCTGCGCAATCTTCTGGCCAATGCGATGCTGCTGTCCGACCGGCTGGAGCAGAGCCAGGACCCGGAGGTGCGCCGTGTCACCCCGCGCTTGGTCGAGTCGCTCGACCGGGCGGCCAGGCTGTGCGCCGAGACTCTGAACTTCGCCCGCGCCGAGGTGGCAGCGCCGAAGAAGACGCGCTTCGCGCTGGCGCCGTTGCTGGACGAGGTCGGCCTCGCGGTGCTCGGGCCCGATCCGAGCCGGGTCCGCTGGCGCAACGACGTGCGCGCCGAGGTGACGGCCTACGCCGACCGCGACCAGCTGTTCCGGGTCCTGATGAACCTCAGCCGCAATGCCGTCCAGGCGCTGCCGGACGGCGGCGGCCTGATCTCGGCCGGCGCCTGGCAGGCGGGCGACGATCTCGTGGTCGAGCTCGCGGATACCGGCAAGGGCATTCCGAACGCCGCCCGGACCCATCTGTTCGAGGCGTTCTCTGGGTCCGCCCGGCCGGGCGGCACCGGGCTCGGCCTGCCGATCGCGCGCGAGATCATGCGCGCCCACGGCGGCGACATCGAGCTGGCCCAGACCGGCGCGGAGGGCACCGTGTTTCGCTTGACCCTGCCGGCGCACTAGCTTTTTGTTGAGGGGGTCCGCTCCTCCGCCCGATCCGGGCCGAGCGCGCAGCAGGAGTCCCGAGCTGATGCGGTTTTCGTTCCGCTGGCCGCCGGCCGCGATCCTCGGTGGCCTGATGGCCTGCGCGGGCGGCGCGAACCAGGAGCTTGCCGGCCAGCCCGGCCTGCTCGGACAGGTCAGGAGCTACTATGACCAGCACGCGATGGAAGAGGGCGGCCTCTGCGGATCGCCGCGGCTCGTGCGGGTCACCGGCAGCAGCCTCGAGCAGGACAGCGCCGAGCGCATGGTCGTGCAGGTCAGCTACGCCTACAACGACCCGAGCGTCCAGCCGACGGCGTGGGGCCAGTTCTCTGCCGGGCCCGAAGGAGCGAAGCCGGCAGGCGTCGCGGGCCCGAGCCGGTGCCGCGGCTTCGGCACGCGGACGTTCACGGCCGCCAGGAAGGCCGACGGCCTCGAGGTGATCGCGATGACCGGATCACAACGCAAGGGCATCAAGATCAACAAGATCGATACCAGCAACGTGTGGTGACGATGATCGGCGGGCGAGCGATCGAGAGCAGCACGACCGGGAGCGCAGGGCGCCGACGCCGGCGCCTGCTCGGGCTGCTGATCCTCGTGCTTGCCGCCTGTGGCGACCCGCGCAACAACCCGATCTGGTCGCTCGGTGGCGAGCCCGGGCTGCTGTTCACGATCAAGCAGTACTATGAGCTCAACGCCCTCGAACAGGACGCGAGCTATCTCTGCGCGAACCCGCTGCTCGAGGGCGTGACCCAAAGCCGGATCACCGAAACCGAGCCGGGCCGGCTGGAGGTCCAGATCGGCTACTACTATCGCGACGCCTTCCGCAGCGACAACGACTGCAACCAGAACCACCCGGGCAACTGCATCGGCCTGCGCTCCTGCCAGGGATTCGCCGAGCGCAGCTTTGTGGTGGTCAAGGAGAAGGACCAGCTCAAGGTGGTCGACATGAGCGGTCCCAAGCGGGGCGTCGTCCTGTAGCCGCGGTCCGCCTTCAGCCCTCGCGAAAAGCCGTCGCCTTGAGCCGGAAGATCCGATCGGTCAGATAGGACAGGACGGTCCGCTGGCCGACCAGCAGATCGACCTCGACCGCCATCCCGGGCACGACGCTGAACCGGTTCTCGCCCTGGCCGAGCTCGGCGTCGTCGGTGTGCACCGTGATGCCGTAGGCCAGCGCGCCGGTCTTCGGATCGACGGTGGCGTCGGCCGCGATCCGCTCGACCGAGCCCGCAAGCGTACCGTAGCGCAGGAAATCGTAGGCCTGGACCTTGATCTTGGCCGGCTGGCCGAGCCGGATCTGGCCGATGTCGCGGTTCGCGACCCGGGCCTCGATCACGAGCCCGCCGCCGGTCGGCACGAGCTTCATCAGCGGCTGGTTGGAGCCGACCGACTGGCCGGGGCTGGTCACGCCGAGGTCCTGCACGATACCCGCGACCGGCGCGCGGACCACGAGATTGCGCAGCGTCGCCGCCTGGCGCTTCTGGGCCTCGGCTAGCCGGTCGCGCTCGGCCCTGGCGGCAGCGAGGTCGGCGAGCACGCTCGAGCGCCACTCGCGGGCCACCCCGTCGCGCCGGCTGTCCGCCTCCGCGAGCGCCGCCTTGGCGGCCTGGTACTGGGCCTGAGTCTTGTGAAGGTTGCCGGCGAGATCGTTGAGCTGACCCTCGAGCGTCGCCAGCCGCAGCCGCGGATACAGGCCCTTCTCGGCGAGCCCCCGGACCGCGGCGAGCTGCTCGCCCAGCAGCGCGTGCGACTCGCGCAGCCGGGCGAGCTCGGCGGCGATCGAGGCGAGCTCGTTGCGCCGCTGCGCGACCTCCTGGGCGACGCCCTCGATGCGACTGGCATAGGCCTGGCGGCGGGTCTCGAGCAGCGCCCGCTGCTCATCGATCAGGGCCGGCCGGGCGGCGGCCAGCTCGGGATCGACCAGGAGCTCGCCGCCGTCGGCCTCGGCGCTGAGGCGGGCCACTTCGGCGCTCTTGACCTCGAAGCGACCGGTCAGCTCGGCGAGCTGGGGCCGGATCAGCTCGGGATCGAAGGTGACGAGCGGCTCGCCGGGCTCGACCCGCTGCCCCTCGACCACGTGGACCTCGGCGACCCGGCCGCCATCGGGATGATTGACAATCTTGACCCGCCCCGCCGGCTCGACCTCGCCGTCGGCGCGCACGACCTGCTCGATCCCGGCCAGCGCCGCCCAGCCGAGCAGGCTGCCGAAGATCGCCGCGACCGTCAGGATCAGGAGGCCGGCGACCGGCGAATGGCGGCGCTCGACCATGCCCTCGGCATCGGGCAGAAACTCGGCAAACCGGTGGGCGCTGCCGCCGGGGCCGCCGCGAAGCTTGCCGAGCACGCGGCTCAGACCGGCGCGAACCGGGGCCCCAGCGGGCCCGAGCGCGGCTGGCGGGAGCGCGCGAACGCCACGACCTGGCCGGGCGGGCCCTCGTGCTCGATCCGGCCGTCGCCGAGCAGAACGACCCGGTCGGCGATCGCGAGCGCGGCCAGTCGGTGCGTGATCATGACGATGGTGCGCCCGCGCGAGGCGCGCTTCAGGTTCAGCAACAGCGCCTCCTCGGTCGCGGCGTCGAGGCCGCTCGTCGCCTCGTCCAGCACGAGCAGTCGCGGATTGCGGATCAGCGCCCGGGCGATGCTGATCAGCTGGCGCTGGCCGGCGGACAGGCCGCCGCCGCGCTCGCCGAGCCGGGTGTCGTAGCCGGCCGGCAGGCGCTGGATGAACTCATGCGCGCCCACGAACTTGGCGGCCGCGACCACCCGCTCGAACGAGCGATCGCGGGCGCCGAGGCCGATATTCTCGGCGATCGAGCCGGCGAACAGCTGGACCTCCTGGGGGACGACGCCGATCTGCTGGCGGAGCACCGCTGGCGACCACAGGCGGACGTCGAGATCGTCGATCAGGATGCGCCCGTGGTCGGGCTGGGCGAGGCCGAGCAGCAGCTTCGCGAAGGTGCTCTTGCCCGACCCGGGCGGGCCGACGACGCCCAGCACCTGGCCGGGCGCGATCTCGAGGTCGACGCGGTCGAGCGCCGACGGGCCATCGTCGGCGTAGCGGTAGCTGACCTGCTCGAAGCGGATGTGCCCTTTGAGCGCGAGCGCCGGTCCGGGCGCGGACGCGAGATCGCTCGGCTGGTTCATCAGCTCGTCCAGGCGCGCGAAGGCGGTCCGCACGCTCTGGAGCTGCTGCCAGGCGCCGGCCACCTGGCGGAGCGGCGCGAGCGTCCGGGCCGTCAGGATCGTCGCGGCGATCAGGGCGCCGATCGACATGTCGCCGGCGACGATCGCGCGCGCGCCGACATAGACGATCACGAGCGCGATGACGTGCTGCAAGGCTTGGCCGGAGCTGGCGATCAGGCCCCCGAGATTGCTGACCCGGAACCCGGTCCAGGCAGCTTCCGCAAGCCGCTCCTTAAAGCGGCGTTCCATCTCCGGCTCGAGCCCCAGCGCCTTGACGGTGAGCGCCTGGCTGACCGTCTCGCCGAGGCTCGAGGCCTTGGCGGCCGCGGCGGTGAAGCCCGCGTCCACGAGCCGCCGGTGCGGGCCCCGGGCAAGCATCGAGAGCGCCCAGAACAGCGGCATCGCGACCAGCGTGATCACGCCCATGCGGGCGTCCAGGTAGAACAGTACGGCGACGAACAGGCCCACGAACAGAAGGTCGACCAGAAGCAGCGGCATCTGGCTCGTGAAGAACTGGCGCAGCTGGTCCAGCTGTCGGGTCCGTTCGAGGATCTGACCGGTCGGCATCGCTTCGAAGGTGTCGAGCGGCAGATGCACGAGGTGGTGGATCACCTCGCTGCCGAGCGCCGCGTCGAGCCGGCCGCCGGTGTGGCTCGCGATGTAGCTGCGCAGCGAGCGCAGCAGCCACTCGAAGACGAACAGCGTGATCATGCCGAGCGCCAGCACGTCCAGAGTCTGGAGAGCGCCGTGATTGATCACCTTGTTGTAGACGGTCATCAGGAAGAGCGGCGTCGCGAGCGCCAGCAGGTTGATCACGACCGAGGCGAGGCCGAGCTCCCAAAGCACCGGCCGCAGCCGGCGCATGATCGTGTCCCGCCACTGACGCTGGCCGGCTGGCACGACGAGCGGCTTGAGCAGAACGACGCGTAGCGCGAGGTCGGCCACGGTCTCGAGATGAAGGGCACTGCGGCCGCTGCTCGAATCGCTGACCACCAAATGATCCTTGATCCGGGCCTCCGCCAGCCAGCCCTCGCCCGGCTGCCGGCCAACGACCAGAAAGGGCGGCGGCATCTGCGCGAGGCTGCCGACATCGGGCTTGAATTCGGCCGCCTTGAAGCCCAGCCGCTCGGACGCGAGCAGCAGATTACCGAGCGACATGCCCGGCTCGCTGGGCGGCGCGGCCGCGCGGATCTCCGCCGCGGAGAACGGTCGCCCGAGCTTGCGGCAGAGCTGCTCGAACGCCTGCGCCAGACTGTCGTTGGCAGGCCCGTCGGGCGGCGAGGTTTGACCCTCGATCCTGCTCGACCGGAGCCGGCGCCCGGGAATCGAGCCCCTCCAGCGTGTAGTCAACCGGCGGGGTGCCCGAGCCAGCCGGGCAAGGCCGGCGCCCGCGAGGAGCGGCAGACGCGAACTCGCCACGCGCAGGCCGCGGACCCGAGCGATGGCCGATAGCCTCAGCCTGCGGGCGGCTCGCCGGATCCGGAGCAGAGGGCCGCCCGCTAGAGGATTTGGCCGTGGCGAATGGCCGGACCACCTGCGCCGCCGGTCCTCGCGTCCGGGAGGCGCCAGTCGTCTGACGATCGAC
>DATAOG010000480.1:0-2574 GCA_036265855.1 Geminicoccaceae bacterium
AGCGCCGCGAGCGGCCCGTCCCGCATGTAGTCGGAAAAGTCCTTGGCGGCCAGGTCGCGCGTCGGATTGACCCAGGAGATCACGAACACCGTGTGCCCCTGGTCGACCGCGTACTTGATCAGGCTGTTCTTCGGCTGGAGGTCCAGGATGTAGAACTTGTTGATCCAATGCGGCACGATCAGGAACGGGCGGCGATAGACCTGCTCGGTGCTCGGCGAATACTGGATCAGCTGCATCAGCCCGTTCTGGAAGACGACCTTGCCGGGCGAGCTCGCGACGTTACGGCCGACCTCGAAGGCGTGCTCGTCGGTCATGCTGATCTTCAGGCGCCCGCGACCGCGCTCCAGGTCGTCGAGCAGATGCTTCAGCCCATCGATCAGGTTCTGGCCGCCGGTCTCCTTGGTCTTGCGCAGGACTGCGGGATTGGTCAGCACGAAATTGGAAGGTGCCAGCGCGCTAGTGAACTGCCGGGTGTAGAACTCGACCTTCTGCTGATCGCCAGGCTCCAGGCCCGGCACGTCTTTGACCAGGGTCCGCAGCCACCGGGCTGATAAAAGATAAGACTGCTTCAGATAGTCGTAGACCAGCTCCTCGGTCCAGGCCTCATCCTTGAACCGCCGGTCGCCCCGTTCCGGCTCGATCAGCGGCTCCGCCGGCTGGCCCTGCAGGCGCTGCAGCATGCTCTGCCAGAGTGCCAGGCCTTCGCGCCAGAGCTCCGCCTGGGCCTCGGCCAGACGGGTCGGGTTCGCCAAAAGCTGGGTCCCGAGCGCCAGGAACGCGCGGCCGACCGCGCTTGGATTGGCGATCGAGAACTCGCCCCCGTCCGCCTCGGCCTGGCGCTGCCAGAAGGCCTGCACCAGGCGCTGGCTGCGTTCGGTGAGCGCCGCAAGCTGCTCGGCGGCGGCCCCGGGATCGGGGGTCTGGGCGTCACGCATGGCGGGGCTCCCGAGGCAATCGACGCGCGACCGGGCCGAAGCCCGGCCCGACCGAGAATACCCCCTGGCCGGGACGATGGCCAGGGGGCCACCGGCGTCGCCGGCCCGAAATGCGCTCGCCCGGGCGCCGCCAGGGTGTTGCGTTTGGAGCCAGGACGCCTACCATGAGCGCCAAGCAGGGTGGCAGGGACCAGGGAGACAACGGGATGCTCGCGATCGGCCCGATCCCGCCGGGCACGCGGAGGCGTTGAGTCGTGGCCCAGCTGACCGTGAGTGGCCTCGTCAAGCGCTACGGCAGGCTCACCGCGCTCGCCGGGATCGACCTCGAGGTCGCCGCCGGCGAGTTCTTCGTGATCCTGGGTCCGAGCGCCGCCGGCAAAACCACGACGCTGCGCGCGATCGCCGGGCTCGAGCGCCCGGATGCCGGAGAGATCACCTTCGCCGGCCAGGACGTCACCCGGGCACCGATCCAGGGCCGCGGCATGGCGATGATCTTCCAGACCTTCGCGCTTTATCCGCATCTCTCGATCTTCGACAATCTCGCCTACCCGTTGCGCGAGCAGCGACTGGGAGCCGCTGAGCTGCGCCGGCGGGTCGGCGAGATCGCCCAGATGCTGGGCATCGGCCATACGCTCGGGCGCAGGCCAAGCACGCTCTCAGGCGGCGAGCAGCAGCGGGTCGCGATCGGCCGGGCCCTGATCCGACGGCCGCGCCTGCTGCTGCTGGATGAGCCTTTGACCAACCTCGACGCCAAGCTCCGTCACGACACCCGCGCCGAGTTCAAGCGCCTGCACCGCGAGCTCGGCGTCACGATGGTCTACGCCACTCCGGACCAGCTGGAGGCGCTGACCATGGGCGAGCGGATCGCGGTGCTGCGGCAGGGCCGGATCGTGCAGACCGGCGCGCCCGGGGACCTTTACCGGGCCCCCGCCGACAGCTTCGTCGCGACCATGGTCGGGGCGCCGCCGATGAACCTGGTGCCGGGGCGGGTGCGCAGCCGGCGGGCCGGCCTCGTGGTCGAGCTGCCATTCGGCGAGCTCGACGCCGGCCGCTGGCAGCCGGCGCTCGCGAGCGGCAGCGAGGTGCTGCTCGGGATCCGGCCGCACGATCTCCATCCGGTGCGCGCCGAGCCCACGGGCCCCAGCTTCCCGGCCGCGGTCCACCTGACCGAGCCGCTCGGCGACGTGACCGTGATCGACCTCGATGCTGCCGGCACGGTCCTCAAGATGGCGCTGCCCGAAGAGGAGGCTCTGGCGTTCCGCCAGGGCACCGATCTCGCGATCGAGCTGTCGCTTGCCGACGCGCATCTGTTCTACCGGGAGACCGGCCTCGCGGTCGCTCTGGCCGGCCGGCCCGAGCCGCTCGGCGAGCGCATCTGACAACCAAGAAAGGAACCACGACGATGCAAGGAGCAGGGATCAGGCGTTGGGCAGTCGCGGCCGGAGCGCTCGCGACGGTCGGCCTCGGGTTCGCGGCGGGTCCGCTCGCGGCCAAAGACATCACGATCAAGATGGCGGTGCCGGACTGGCCGCCGACCCGGATCATGCAGGATCTGGCCAACGAGCGCTACAAGGCGCCGTCCGGCAACAACGTCAAGCTCGAGGAGGACTTCATCCCCTGGCCGAACTACTACGAGCGC
>DATAOG010000481.1:0-8940 GCA_036265855.1 Geminicoccaceae bacterium
CGCTCGATCTGCTCGCGCGAGAGCCCGGCGGCGGGGTCGTCGCTTCCGGCCTGGGCCGGCGCCGCCAAGAGCACGGCGAACGCGAGGCCCGCGCACCCCCGCATCCATCGTCTGGCTCGTCGGTCCATCGCAGCCTTGCTCCCGTTCCTGTCCGATCACGCCCCAATGTAGTCAGCCGCGAGCGCAGACGCCATTGTCAAACGCCCTCCGGATGCGGCTCGGCTCAGCTTTCCTCGAGCTCGCGCAGGATGTCTTGGAGTCTGAGCCAGCCGGGATCGCTCGCCGCGATCTTGCCCTTGGCGCGGTTGGCATAGAGGCGGGCGTCGTCGCGCTTGCCGACCCGGAGCGCATACTCGGCGAACGCCAGGTCGGACAGGCCCGGCTCGCCGGCGCGCCCTTGGGCGATCCCGAGCAACCGCCACGCCATGGCATTGTCCGGCTCGCGCTGCCGGGCATCCTGAAGCTGCTGGATCGCTTCCCGCGTCGGCGCCGGGGCATCGGTCTCGATCAATGCCTGCGCGAGCCCGATCCGCAGGAGCGCCGAATCGGGCGCCAGCCGGACCGCCTCGCGATAGGGCGCGACCGCGTCCTGAACCCGGCCGTTCTCGAACAGCATCTGGCCCTTAAGCTCGTGGAAATAAGGGTCGTTCGGATGCTCCTTGATCAGCCCGTCGATGTCCTTGAGCGACTGCGGCAGGTCCGGAATGTGGAAGTCGGCGATCGCGCGCGCATATCTGCCGTAGAGACTGTTGTCGCCCTTGAACTCCCTCAGAGTCTCGCGGGGATCGTTGAGAAAGGCCTTCAGCTTGACGACCATGCGCCGATGCGCGTCGACCCACCCGGGCGGCGTCGGCGGATTGGGGTGAGTTGCGACCCAGCTGTCGACGAACTCGATCCGGTCCCGGGTCAGAGGATGGCTCATCAGCCAGGGGCTGGCATCCGAGACGGTCAGGACGTTCTGAGAATCCAGGATCCGGAACATCTGGGCCATGCCGCGCCCTGACAGTCCGGCACGATCCAGATAGGTCAGCCCCGCCTGATCGGCGGCCTGCTCCTGGCCTCTGGAAAAGCGCATCAGGCCCGACATGGCGTATTGCTGGCCGCCCGTGATGATCGCCGCGCCAAGTGGCGGCGCAATCGCGGCAGCCGCGATCCCGAGCACGGTGGCAAGGATCGACTCGGCCGTCGCCGCGCGCTGCGGGGCGATCGCCCGACTCAGGTGGCCACCCGCGATATGGCCGGTCTCATGCGCCATGACCCCAACCAGCTCGTCCGGGTTCTCCGTGCGCATGATGAGACCGGTGTTGATGAACAGGTTCATGCCGCCGGCGACAAACGCGTTCAGCTGGTCGTCGTTGACGATGTAGATCCTGACCGAGCCGGCGCCGAGCCCGGAGGCCTCCAGCAGCGGCGTCAGGAAGCGCTGCAGCGTGGCCTCGATCTCGGCGTCGCGGATCAGGCTGACGTTGCGTGCCGCGACCGCGCTCGGCACCTGAAGTGCCAGGATCGCGACCAGCGCTGCCATGAGACGGAATCGGCGGCCGAAAGCTACCTGCACGGGACTCTCACCCCTCGAAATCTGACATCAGGCGTCGGACCTCCCATCAGTCGGATCTACCAGAAGAGGGCGCCTGTGACAGAATGGCGACCGGCGCCAGCGTTTTCACGAGTAGGTATGTCGCCCAGCCGCTCCTTGCCAGGGGCTTAAGGTCGCGCCGAGAGAACCGGATTAGATCGCGACCGAATGTGCTGCGACGCCCGAAGGAGGCGAGGACTGGAACGTGATCCGTCTCCCGATCCGTGCGCCGGTCGCCGGGGATGTTGCGGTGCGCTCGGCGGGTGCCGCTCGTCTAAACCGAAGCCTTCGGCCGGCCGGCGCCGCGTCGCGTACTTTATCGGATGACTCGCGATCCCAGGACGTTCGCCGCAATCCAGGAGGCGCGCCGCTGGGCTCGAGGCAATCGGGTCCGAACCTGTCCTACTCGTCCTTGTGCACGAAGCGGCTCCACCAGCCGCGCCGCGGCGCCGCCGGGCGCTCCTGATCGACCAGCGCCGCCGCGGGCAGCTCGGGCTCGGGCCGGTCTTCCGGTTCCGGCGCCTGCTCGACCGGAGTGTGGCGCCGGTGTCGTTCGGCACGGTCGGTCGGCACGGGTGGTGTTTCCGGCGCGGTGACCTCGTCGGGGGGTGGGGGCGTCTCCGTCACGCCGACGCCGGCGCCGTCGGACGGCGGCGCCGCGGCGTGATCGGCGCCATTCTCGATCGCTCCCGCGCCGAGCGGCTCGACCGGAGTCTCGGTTTCGCTTCGCCTAGTGCCGCTACGCCGGCGCTGCCGGCGCGGCTTGCGCTCGGGCCTCGGAGCAGCCTCGGCGACCATTGGTGCGGCCGGCTCGGCGCCGACCGGCTCAGGCTCCGGCCCCGCGATCGCCGGCGCCGGGGGGATCACGGCGGCCGCGGCGGGCAGCTGCGCGCTATCCGCCTCGGTCTCGCCATCGCCGGGCCGGCGCCGGCGGCGCCGACGGCGGCGACGCTTGCGGCCGCCATCCGCTTCCTCCTCGCTGGCCGACGGAGGCGTTGCGGCTTCCGCGGCCGGGTCGGCGCTCGGCTCCGCGGCCTCCGCCTCAACCTTGGCGGCCGTGCTCTCGACCCGGTAGTCGCCTGCGATCAGCTGCGTGTCGACCGCAATTCCTACGCTCATGCCGTAGCGTTGCTCGAGGGCCACCAGTCGGTCGCGCTTCTGGTTCAGGATGTAGAGCGCCACCGCCAGCGGCAGGGTCACGGCGAGTGTCGCCGTCTTGCCCTTCATGCCTTCGAGCTCGATCGCTCGTAGCGCTTGCAGGGCCGCCGATTCGACCGAGCGGATCACGCCGGTGCCGGTGCAGGTCGGGCAGAGCTGCGTGCTCAGCTCCTGGAAACTCGGGCGCAGCCGCTGACGCGAAAGTTCGAGCAGGCCGAAGGCGCTGATCCGACCCAGCTGGACCCGGGCTCGGTCTGACTTCAGGTGATCACGCAGCCGGCGCTCGACCGCCCGCTGATTGCGAAGCTCGTCCATGTCGATGAAGTCGACCACGACGAGCCCCGCGATGTCGCGCAGCCGGAGCTGACGCGCGATCTCCTCGGCGGCCTCGAGGTTGGTCTTGAGGGCGGTCTCCTCGATGTTGCGCTCGCGGGTCGAGCGGCCGGAGTTGACGTCGATAGCGGTCAGCGCCTCCGTCGTATGGATCACGATGGAGGCACCCGACCGCAGTTGGATCACCGGCTGATGCAGGCCGTCCAGCTGCTCCTCGACGCCGTAGCGGTGGAACAGCGGCAGCTCGTCCTTGTACAGCTTGACGCGGCGCGCGCGCGACGGCATCAGCATGCTCATCACCTTGCGCGCGGTCCGATAGGCGTCCTCGCCCTCGACCCAGACCTCGTCGACATCGCGGCCGTAAAGGTCGCGAATCGCGCGCTTCACGAGCGCGCCCTCCTCGTGGATCGTGCACGGCGCCACCGAGCGCAGCGTCAGCTCGCGAATCTCGTTCCACAGGCGCAGCAGGTACTCGTAATCGCGCTTGATCTCGAGCTTGTTGCGCTGCTGGCCGGCGGTGCGGATGATCAGCCCCATGCCGTCCGGCACCTCGAGCTCGCGCGCGATCGCCTTCAGCTTGGCGCGATCGGCCGGATTGGCGATCTTGCGCGAGATGCCGCCGCCACGACCGGTGTTCGGCATCAGAACGCAGTAGCGGCCGGCGAGCGACAGGTACGTGGTCAGCGCCGCGCCTTTGTTGCCGCGCTCCTCCTTGACCACCTGAACCAGCAGGATCTGCCGGCGCTTGATCACCTCCTGGATCTTGTAGCTGCGCAGCAGGCGCGAGCGCTGCCTGGCCTGCTCGTCGAAGACCTCGGCGGCCTCCTCGTCCGGGTCGGTGGCCGCGGCGACCGGAGCATCGTCGCCGGCGCCGTCCGCGGCGGCCTCCTCGGTAGCGCCGTTCGGCTCCGGGCCAAGTTCGGAGGCGGCCTCGATCTCCGACGGGCTCGGCTCATCCAGGAGGCGGCGGTCGGCCTGGGGGATCTGGTAGTAGTCGGGGTGGATCTCGCTGAACGCCAGGAATCCGTGGCGTTGGCCGCCGTAGTCGACGAACGCCGCCTGCAGCGACGGTTCGACCCGGGTGACTTTGGCGAGGTAGATGTTGCCCTTAAGCTGCTTCTTGTTCGAGGACTCGAAGTCGAAATCTTCGAGCTGGCGATCGTCGATCACCACCACCCGGGTTTCCTCCGGATGGGAGGCGTCGATCAGCATGCGTTTCGTCATTCGGAAGCTTCTCCGCGAATCGGTGGCCGGGCCGCCGGCGCGTCGGCGCCGCGGCGAGCTGGCAGCGGTCATCAGCGAGCGCGGGAATCGACCGGCTGCAGCCGGCCGCGAGGGCCGCCGCAGCTGCGGGATCCGAAGCAAGGTTGGAGCTGTGGTCGTCTCGCACCAGTTTTCCATGCCGGGCCGCCCAACTCAGGTCGGGCCCGTCGCAACGATGACCTGCCGGGGAACAGGCAGTGAGCCGCCCGGTGGCAGCGGCGCAACACGCGCTCGCGAAAATCACACCGGCCGGCAACAAACCGTTGTATGTTAACTATAGGGTCTCGGCTGACACCGTACAATGCGATAATGACGCGTCTGCGAGTGCAGTTCTCCGAACGTTCGGCATCCGCTTTGCGTCCAGGGAACGCGGGCCGTCCGGCGACATCTGGCGGCGCCGGACGGTGGCAGACCCTCGCCCGCCGGCTGGCCAAGTTCGCGGGCAGCTTGTTCCTGATCGTCGTGGGCCTGGCTCCGCTGCCGCTTGCGGCGGCTCCGACCGCGGTCCAGGACCTTCGGATCTCGCCCTCTGGAGACGGCACCAGGGTGGTGATCGATCTCAACCAAAGGGTGAGCTTTCGTCACCTGAAGCTCGAGCAGCCGCCCCGCCTGGCGATCGATCTGCCGGAAGTCGCCTGGCAGGTGCAGCCGGCCAGCGACGCGGCGGCGGTCGGTCTGGTCAAGGGCTACCGGTTCGGGCGCTTCCGCCCGGGGGTCTCGCGGATCGTGCTCGATCTGGCGCAGCCGTTCGAGATCCGCAAGGTGTTCGAGCTACCGCCCGGCGATGGCCACGGCTATCGGATCGTGACCGAGCTGGTCGCGGCAGCGCCCGGGGCGACCGCGGCCGTGACCGGCGCCGACGGCGTCGATGGGCAGCAGCTGGCTGCGGTCCCGGTGATCACGCCGCCTCCTCCGAAGCGGCAACAGTCGGCGCCGCGCAAGCGAATCATCGTGATCGATCCGGGCCACGGCGGTATTGACCCCGGCGCGATCGGCGCCGGCGGTGACTACGAAAAGGACATCGTGCTGAGGATGGGCCTCGAGCTGCGCCGCCAGCTGGAGGCGACCGGCCGCTACCAGGTGGTCATGACCCGGGACACCGATCGGATTCTCCGTCTGCGCGATCGGTTGCAGACGGCGCACGAGAGCGACGGCCAGCTGTTCATCTCGCTCCATGCCGACAGCCTGGTCAGTGCGCCTGATGTGCGGGGCGCGTCGGTCTACACGCTCTCCGAGCAGGCCTCGAATGCCGAGGCGGCAAGACTTGCCAGCAAGGAAAATCGTGCCGATATCCTCGCCGGAATCGACCTCTCGAATCAGGAGGATATCGTCACGGAGATCCTGATCGATCTGGCGCAGCGGGATGCGAACAACAAATCGATCGAGGTCGCGGACCTGATGGTCAACGAGTTGAGGGGCGTGACCAAAATGGCCCGCCAGGGGCGCTCTCAGGCGGGATTCGTGGTGTTGAAGTCGCCTGACATGCCGTCGGTGCTCATCGAGCTCGGCTACCTCTCGAACCGGAACGACGAGGAGGCGCTCCGGAGCCCGGCCCATCTCAGCGGGCTCGCCCAGGCCATGGTCAAGGGCATCGACCGCTATTTCGACGTCGGGCCCTCCTGAGCGCCGCCGGCTGGCCATGGCCTCGCGTCCGTTAGAGGGTCCGCGTTGCGCCAATTCTTGAAGATTGTCGGGACGCTCTTCGCGAGCCTGGTGATCCTGGCGATCGTCGGGGCCGGCGGCGCGCTCTACCTGCTGCACCGGTTCGCCGGGGATCTGCCCGACTATCACCAGCTGGCCCATTATCAGCCGCCGACGGTCACCCGGATCTATGCCGCCGACGGCCGACTGATGGCCGAATACGCTCAGGAGAAGCGGATCTTCGTGCCGGTCGAGGCGATTCCTAAGCGCCTGATCCAGGCGTTCCTGGCCGCGGAGGACAAGAATTTCTACAGCCACTCCGGGATCGATCCGCTCGGGGTGCTTCGCGCGGCGCTGACCAACCTGTCGCACGTCAGCGACAACCGCCGGCCGGTCGGCGCCTCGACCATCACCCAGCAGGTCGCCAAGAATTTTCTCCTGAGCAACGAGGTCTCGCTGCAGCGCAAGTTCAAAGAGGCGGTGCTGGCCTTCCGGATCGAGCAGGCGTTCACCAAGAACCAGATTCTCGAGCTGTACCTCAACGAGATCTATCTCGGGGTCGGCTCCTACGGCGTGGCGGCGGCGGCGCTGAACTATTTCGACAAGTCGCTGGATGAGCTGACCATCGCCGAGGCCGCGTTTCTGGCCGGCCTGCCGAAGGCGCCATCTTGGTACAACCCGGCCCGCCGGGCGGACGCGGCCAAGGCGCGCCGTGACTGGGTGATCGGGCGGATGCTCGATCTCGGCTTCATCGATCGAGCCGACGCCGAGCAGGCCACCGCCGAGCCCCTGGTGCTGCGGCATCGCGCGCCGACCGAGATCGTGACCGCGGACTACTTTACCGAGGAGGTTCGCCGCAAGCTCGTCGAGGAGCACGGGGAATCCTTCCTCTACGAGGGCGGCCTTTCGATCCGGACGACGCTTTCGCCGCCGCTCCAGACCGTCGCCCAAAAGGCGTTGCGCGATGGGCTGATGGCCTATGACCGGCGTCACGGCTGGCGCGGCCCGAAAAGCCATCTCGAAAGCACCGATGGATGGCCTGGCCAGCTGGCCGCGCTCGATCACAGCGACGGTCTCGCGAGTTGGCAGCTCGCCGTCGTGCTCGAGACCGATGCCGAGGCCGCCGTGCTCGGTCTCGAGGACAGCGGCCACGGCCAGCTGCCGCTCGCCGGGATGGCCTGGGCTCGGCGCAAGATCGGAGACGACCAGCTAGGCCCGGAAGTGACGGCGCCGGACCAGGTGGTGCGGGCGGGCGACGTGGTCTGGGTCGAGCCGCTCGCCGCTGCCAACGCCAGCACTGAGGCCGCGGCCTCGGCTACGACTTCCGAACCGACCCGCTACGCGCTTCGCCAGCCGCCCGAGGTCGAGGGTGCGGTGGTGGCGCTCGACCCGCACACCGGCCGCGTGCTCGCCATGTCCGGCGGCTTCAGCTACGGCCAGAGCGTGTTCAACCGGGCGACCCAGGCGCTCCGCCAGCCTGGCTCGGCGCTCAAGCCGTTCGTCTATCTGGCAGGGCTGGAGAGCGGCCTCACGCCGTCCAGCATCCTTCTCGACGCGCCGATCGTGGTCGATCAGGGCCCTGGGCTCGGGAAGTGGAAGCCCGCCAACTACTCCGGCCACTTCTACGGCCCGAGCACGCTCCGGCTCGGGCTTGAGAAGTCGCGCAACCTGATGACCGTGCGGCTCGCGCAGGCGACCGGCATGGACAAGGTCGTCGAGATGGTCCACCGCTTCGGCATCGATCGCGGCATGGGCAACAATCTGGCCGGCGCGCTCGGCTCCGGCGAAGTCGATCTGTTGAGCCTGACCAGCGCCTACGCGAGCCTGGTCAACGGCGGCAAGAAGATCAACCCGGCGCTGATCGAGCGCATCCAGGACCGCCACGGCAAGACGGTTGAGCGGCGCGACGGCCGGCCCTGCCCCGGCTGCGAGGGCGTCGCCTGGCGGGGTGAGCCCACCCCGATCCTGGTCGATCAGCGCCAGCAGATCATCCCGCCCGCGCGCGCCTATCAGATGGTCAACCTGCTCGAGGGCGTGGTCCAGCGCGGCACCGGCGTGCGCGCGCGGGTCCTGGACAAGCCGGTGGCCGGCAAGACCGGCACCTCGAACGACGTCCGCGACGCCTGGTTCATCGGCTTCACCCCTGATCTCGTGGTCGGCGTCTTCGTCGGCTACGATCAGCCCAAAAGCCTCGGCGAAGAGGAGCAGGGTGCCACGGCCGCGCTGCCGATCTTCATCGAGATCATGCAGAAGGCTCTGGCCGACCAGCCGGCGACCCCGTTCCGGGTGCCGCCGGGGGTGCGTCTGGTCCGGATCGACGCCGACACCGGGCTCCTGCCCGGGCCCGACACCCGCACCGCGATCCTCGAGGCCTACATGCCGGGCACCGAGCCGACGCAGGCGAGCTCGCGGCGAGGTGCGACCGCGAGCTTCGATGGCGTCGACGGCAAGAGCGTCGGCGCGAGTCCGCCGGCGACCGGCGCACCCCGGCCGGGCGGCTTG
The DNA here is from genome assembly GCA_036265855.1 of Geminicoccaceae bacterium. Taxonomy (GTDB): domain Bacteria; phylum Pseudomonadota; class Alphaproteobacteria; order Geminicoccales; family Geminicoccaceae; genus DATAOG01. The sequence goes on from DATAOG010000481.1 coordinate 8,474, forward strand.
TACTGAGGCCGCGCACCAGCACTTTCGCGCCGGCGGCGGGGCGTGCTAGATGGCCCGCCGCCGGTCGTCCCTACGAGCCGTCGGAGCCGACATGCGAGCCGAGATCACCCACCTCGCCCAAGAGATCGAGCAGGGGCTGAGCCTGCTGAGGAGGCATCTTTGACTGGGACCACGCGCAAAGACGCCTGGCGGAGCTAAACGCCGAGGCCGAGAAGCCCGAGCTCTGGAAAGAGGCCTCGCGCGCTCAGGCGCTGATGCGCGAGCGCACGCGCCTCGCCGCCGCGGTCGAGCGTCAGCACGCGCTCGAGCAGGAGCTCGCCGACGGCATGGCGCTTGCCGAGCTCGCCGAGGAAGAGGCCGATGCCGAGAGCGCGGCCGAGGCCGAGGCGGCGCTCACCGCGCTGAAAGAGCGCCTTGCCCGGCTTCAGATCGAAGCGCTCCTGGATGGCGAGGCCGACGGCAGCGAC
>DATAOG010000482.1:0-4237 GCA_036265855.1 Geminicoccaceae bacterium
GGCGGCGCGGCTCTGGGCCAAGGCCAGCGGCTATGTCCGCGGCCGCCAGCTGTACGTTCAGGATCTGTACGCGGGCGCCGATCCGGCGCATCGGCTGCGGGTCCGGGTCGTGACTGAGGCCGCCTGGCACAGCCTGTTCGCGCGCAACATGTTCCGGTTGCCGCCGAAGGATGCACTCGCCGACTTCGCGCCCGATTTCACCGTGCTGCAGCTGCCGAGCCTGCGCGCAGACCCGGAGACCGACCGCACCCATTCGCAGACCGCGATCGTGATCGACCTGGTCGCGAAGAAGCTCCTGATCCTCGGCACCCACTATGCCGGCGAGATCAAGAAGTCGATCTTCGGCGTCCTCAACTTTCTGTTGCCCGACCAGGGCGTGCTGCCGATGCACTGCTCGGCCAACGTCGGCGAGCGCGGCGACGTCGCGCTGTTCTTCGGCCTGTCCGGGACCGGCAAGACGACGCTGTCCGCGGACCCGGGCCGCACGCTGATCGGTGATGACGAGCACGGCTGGGGCCAGGCGGGCGTGTTCAATTTCGAGGGCGGCTGCTACGCCAAGGTGATCAACCTCTCGGCCGAGGACGAACCCGAGATCTACGCCGCCTCGACCCGCTTCGGCGCGATCCTCGAGAACATCGTCGCCGATCCCCTGACCGGCGTGGTCGACTTCGCCGACGACAGCCTGACCGAGAACACCCGGGCCTCCTACCCGCTCGGGTTCATCCCGAACGCCAGCAACACGGGCATGGCCGATCATCCAGGGCACATCGTGATGCTGACCGCGGACGCCTATGGCGTGCTGCCGCCGATCAGCCGTCTGACCTCGGAGCAGGCGATGTATCACTTCCTCTCGGGCTACACCGCGCGGGTCGCCGGCACCGAGCAGGGGGTCAAGGAGCCGCAGGCGACGTTCTCGACCTGCTTCGGCGCGCCGTTCATGCCGCGCCATCCGACCGTCTATGCGCATATGCTGCGCGATCTGATGCGCCATCACGAGGCCGACTGCTGGCTGGTCAACACCGGCTGGAGCGGCGGACCCTACGGCACCGGCCAGCGCATCCGCCTCGCCCACACCCGCGCCATGCTGCGCGCGGCCCTGAGCGGCAAGCTTTACGGAATCGCCTTCCATCGCCATCCCGAGCTCGGCCTGATGATGCCCGAAACCTGCCCCGGCGTGCCGAGCGAGATCCTGAACCCGCAGGCGACCTGGGAGGACGCGAGCGCCTACGGCCATAAGGCGCGCGAGCTCGCCAAGCGCTTCGAGAGCAACTTCAAGGTCTTCGCGCCGCACGTCGGCGAGGAGGTCAAGGCGGCGGCGATCCACGCCCTGGTCTAGCCGGCCGGATTTTCTCAGCCGGAACGGGCACGAGAATTGCGTCATCAGGAACGCGATGGGGAGGCCGGCCGCATCTGGTCCGGGCCCGGCGTTCTCAATCCCACGCTCCCCTTGTTGGGCGATTCCTGAAATCCGGCCCCGCCTTGTGATGGCGGGGCCTCTTTTCTAGCCGGCTATCAAAGGCGCCTGATCACTTCGCCGGCAGGCGGATGCCAGGCCTGGAAGCGATTGGGTGGCCGCTCGGTCACTCCCGGGGCGGATTGGAATCGGCGAGCGGGCGCCGTCGACGAAGGTCTGCCCGGCAAACCAGCAGGCAATGTGGCATTGGCTGCGGCCGAACTGAGCTTGCCGAGCGGCAGGAGTTCCGCCAGAAGTCGCCCTGTCCTCTTAAGAGGCAGATCCCCGCGCGTGCCCGCCGCCGATCAAGCTCCCCTGCCCCGCCTCACCCTGATCCTGGGCGGCGCGCGGTCGGGCAAGAGTCGCCATGCCGAGCGGCTGGTGCTCGAAAGCCGGCTGGAGCCGGTTTACATCGCGACCGCCGAGGCCTTGGATCAGGAGATGGCGGCCCGGATCGCCGAGCATCGGGCGCGCCGCAGCCTCGCTTGGCGGACGATCGAGGAGCCGGTGGAGCTTGGGGAGATCCTGGCGCGGGAATGCAGCCCGGCGCGGGCCGTGCTGGTCGATTGCCTGACCTTGTGGCTGACCAACCTGATGGTCCGCGGCCGACCGGTATCGGTCGAGATCGAGCGCCTGAGCGCGGCGCTGCCGGACCTCGCTGGCCCGCTCGTGCTGGTCTCGAACGAGGTCGGCCGGGGCGTCGTGCCGGCCGACGCCATGGCGCGCGCGTTCGTCGATCATGCCGGCCGGCTGCATCAGAGGATTGCGGAGCTGGCCAATGCCGTGGTTTTCATGACGGCCGGTCTCCCGCAACGCCTCAAATGATCCGGACCGCCCCATGCCCATCCCCGGAAAGATCCCGACCACCGTGTTCACGGGGTTCCTCGGCTCGGGCAAGACCAGCCTGATCCAGAACCTTCTGCGCCAGAGCCGCGGCCGGCGGATCGCGCTGATCGTCAACGAGTTCGGCGAGATCGGCATCGACCGCGAGCTGGTGCTGGGTTGCGGCGACGTGAGCTGCGCGGCGGACGACATCGTCGAGCTCGCGAACGGCTGCATCTGTTGCACGGTCGCGGACGACTTCGTGCCGACCATGCGCCGTCTGCTCGAGCGCGCGGCGCCGCCCGAGCAGATCGTGATCGAGACCTCGGGTCTGGCTCTGCCCAAGCCCCTGATCAAAGCCTTCAACTGGCCCGAGATCCGGACCCGGGTCACGGTCGATGGCGTGGTCGCGGTGGTCGATGCGGCCGCCGTGCGCGACGGGCTGTTCGCCGACGATCCCGACGCGCTCGCCGCCCAGCGCGCGGCCGATCCCGCGCTCGACCATGAGAGCCCGCTCGCCGAGCTGTTCGAGGAGCAGCTTGCGGCCGCCGATTTGGTCGTGGTCAACAAGGCGGACCTGCTCGCGGATGACGACTGGCCGCCGATCGACTGCCGGATCCGCGCGGAGCTGCGCCCGGGCGTGCGCCTGGTCCGGAGCCATCACGCGCACCTGCCGATCGAACTCCTGCTCGGCCTCGAGGCGGCGGCGGAGGCCGATCTGGATGCCCGGCCCTCGCATCACGACGACGGCTCGGATCACGAGCACGACGATTTTGCCAGTTTTCACCTGGAGCTGCCGGCGCTCGAAGACGTGGAGCGGTTCGTCGCCACGCTCCAGGGCGCGATCGCCCGCCATCCGATCCTGCGGGTCAAGGGCCTGCTCGCGGTCTCCGGCAAGCCGATGCGGCTCGTGCTCCAGGCGGTCGGCGATCGCATCCAGCACTACTTCGATCGCGCCTGGCGCGCCGGCGAGCCGCGCGCCGGCCGCCTGGTCGTGATCGGCGAGCGCGGCCTCGACCAGAGCTCCATTCGGGCGGCGCTTGCAGGTCATCGCCGCGCGAGCACCATCGAGGTCCTCGCCGGCAGCCAGGCCAGGCGCTGATGCATCTCCTCCAGGCGCGCACCGCGACGCTCGAGGACGCGGGCGAAGCGATCGACCTCGGCCAGACGCCGGGCGACATCGTCATTCTGTCGGCGGCCGATACCGAGCTTGCCGGCCTCGCCGCGGCCCAGACGCTCCGGCCGCAGCGGGCGCCCAGCCTGCGCCTTGCGAACCTGCTCCGGCTCGGCCATCCGCTGTCGGTCGATCACCATGTCGAGCAGGTGGTCGCCAAGGCGCGCCTCGTGATCCTTCGCCTGCTCGGCGGCCGCAGCTACTGGGCCTACGGCCTCGAGCAGGTGGCTGCAGTCTGCCGGGCCAACAAGATCCCGCTGGCGGCGCTGCCGGGTGACGATCAGCCGGACCCGGAGCTCGCCGGCTGGTCGACGCTGCCGCCCGAGGCCTGCCATCGCCTGTGGCAGTATGGGGTTCAGGGCGGCCTCGACAACGCCTGCCAGATGCTGGCCTATGCGGCGAGCCTGCTCGGCGCCGAGGAGCACTGGCGGGAGCCGGCACCGCTGCTGCGCGCCGGGCTCTACTGGCCGGGCCTGCCCCGACCGACGCTCGCCGACCTCCGGCGCCTCTGGCCGCAGGGTCGCCCGGCTGCGGGGCTCGTGTTCTACCGCGCGCTGGTCCAGGCCGGCGACCTCGCGGCAATCGACGCGCTGATCAAGGCGCTCGGCGCGGCTGGGCTGAACGCGGTTCCGATCTTCACCGCGAGTCTCAAGGATCCGGTCGCGGCACCGCTGGTCCAGGACCTGCTGGCCGAGGCCGCACCGATCGTGGTCCTGAATGCCACCGGCTTTGCGGTCTCGAGCCCCGGGCAGCGGCGCCCGACACCGCTCGACGAGCCCGGCCGCCCG
>DATAOG010000483.1:0-3263 GCA_036265855.1 Geminicoccaceae bacterium
GTGACCGCCGCCGCCAGCCTATCGCCGCAGCTCCGATCATGACAAATCGGCACGAAGCCCCTACCTTGATCGCCCGATCCGATGTAGCCAGGGCGCATGAGCACGACGAGCCTGACCGAGATCCCGGCGTTCGCGGTCAACCGCGTGCCGGAGGTGCATTTCGGGCCGGGCCGCGGCCGGGCGATCGCCGATGACGCCGCGCGGATCGGGCATCCGAGCAAGCCGGTCGTGCTGGTCGCCGATCGCGCCATGGTCCAGCTCGGAGTGGCTGACCGGCTCACGGCCGCGCTCGAGGCGGCTGGCGCCGAGGTCGCCCGGTTCGACGACATCGCCGGCGAGCCCAGCGAGCTCCAGGTCGAGGCGGCAACCGACTTCGTCCGCTTCAACGCCGCCGGGCTGGTCATCTGCCTGGGCGGCGGCTCGGCGATGGACATCGGCAAGATCGCCGCGACCATCGCCTGCACCGGCGACAGCCCGATCGATTTCGCGATGGAGCGCAGGCCGCTGCCCAGGCGCGCGGTGCCGAAGATCTGCCTGCCGACCACCGCCGGCACCGGGTCGGAGTTCTCCTCGACCAACGTGTTCGCCGACGGCGCCCATAAGAAGGTCTGGATCTGGGGGCCGGAGACCAAGCCCGAGCGGGTGGTCCTCGACCCCGAGCTCACGGTCAGCCTGCCGCCCGAACTCACCGCCTGGACCGGGCTCGACGCCTTCGCGCACGCGCTCGAGGCCAGCACCAACGTCCGCCAGCACCCGTGGACCAATCTCAACGCCCACCGTGCGCTGCATCTGATCGCGGGCGCGGTCGAGACCGCCGTGCACGAGCCCGGCAATCTGGTCGCGCGCGGCCAGATGCTGGTCGGGGCGGCGCATGCCGGGATCGCGATCGACACCTGCGGCTGCGCGCTCGCGCACAACATCTCCCATGCGCTCGCGGCGCTCGGGCCGGTCCACCACGGGCTCGCGACCGCGCTGGCGCTCGAGGTCGTGCTGCCCTGGCAGGTCGCGGCCGACCGGGGCGCGTTCGCGGCGGCGGCCGAAGCCTGCGGCCTTGGCCCTGATGCGGCGGCGCTGCCGGGCTGGTATTCCGACCTGCTCACCCGGTGCGGCGTCGAGCGCCGGCTGCCGGCGGCGTTTCGCGAGGTGAGCGTCGCGGCGCTGGCTGCGGAGATGCGCGCCCCCGAGACCCAGCCCATGTGCCAGGCGAACGTCCGCCCGGTCGGCGATGCCGACGTCGATCGCTTCGCCGCGGCCATGCTGGCGCTCGCCTGAGGCGGCGGTGCGGATCACCGGGCTCAAGACTTTCGTGGTCGGCAATCCGCCGCCGCACTTCGGCGGCCGCTATTTCGTGTTCCTGAAGCTCGTGACCGACGCCGGGGTCGAGGGCGTGGGCGAGGTCTACGGCGTCCCGTTCGGCCCGCACACGGTCGCGCGCATGATCGAGGACGTGTTCGACCGCTACGTCGAGGGCTCCGATCCGTTCAAGATCGAGCGGCTCTGGCGGGTCGTCTATTCGGCCGGCTACAGCCAGCGGCCCGATCTCTCGCTCGGGGGCATTCTCAGCGGCCTCGAAATGGCCTGTTGGGACATCGTCGGCAAGGAACTGGCAAAACCGGTCTACGAGCTTCTGGGCGGCCGGGTGCACGAGCGGCTGCGCTCGTACAGCTATCTCTATCCCGAGCCGGGCGATCAGACCTGCGTCTACCGCGACCCGGAGCTCGCCGCGAAGCGGGCGGCCGAATATGCGGCCAAGGGCTTCACCGCGGTCAAGTTCGACCCCGTGGGTCCGTACACGGCCTTCGATCCGCGGCAACTGTCGCTGGAGGCGCTCGAGCACGCCGAGCGCTTCGTCCGGACGCTGCGCGAGGCGGTCGGGGCCAGATGCGATCTCTTGTTCGGGACGCACGGCCAGATGACCGCGGCCGGCGCGATCCGGCTCGCGCGCCGGCTCGAGCCCTATGACCCCTTGTGGTTCGAGGAGCCGGTGCCGCCCGAGCTGCCCGAGGAGATGGCCAAGGTCGCGCAAAGGACCACGATCCCGATCGCGACCGGCGAGCGGCTCGCGACCAAGTACGAGTTCGCGCGCGTGCTCCAGGCCGGCGCCGCCTCGATCCTGCAGATGGCGCTCGGCCGGGTCGGCGGCATTCTGGAGGCGAAGAAGATCGCCGGCATGGCCGAGGCGCACTACGCCCAGATCGCGCCCCATCTGTACTGCGGCCCGATCGAGGGTGCCGCCAACATCCAGCTCGCGGTCTGCAGCCCGAATTTCCTGATCCTCGAGAGCATCCGGACCTGGGGCGGCTTCCACGCCGAGATTCTCAAAGCTCCGATCGTCTGGGAGGACGGCTACGTGCTCCCGCCCACCGCACCCGGCCTCGGCGTCGAGCTGAACGAGGCGGTCGCAGACCAGCACCCCTACACCGGCAAGGAGCTGCATCTCGAGATGCATGACCGGCCGCTCTGATCTGGTTGGCAAAGAGGCGATGCGGCTCGGGTTCATCGGGCTCGGCCAGCTCGGCGCGCATCTCGCCCGGAGCCTGTTGCGGGCCGGCTTCAGGGTGACCGTCCACGATCTCGAGCGTGAGCGCGCGAGCGACCTGATCGCCGCCGGCGCGGGCTGGGGCGCCTCGCCGAGGCAGGTGGCCCAAGCGGCCGACAGCGTGATCACCTGCCTGCCCTCGCCCGCGGCCGTGGCCGCGGTGGTCGAAGGCGCCAACGGCGTGCTGGCGGGGCTGCGGCCAGGCGGCGCCTGGATCGAGATGAGCACGAACGGTCCCGAGGAGATCAGGCGGCTTGGCGCGCTGGCGGCGGCGCGCGGCATCGCCTGTCTCGAGGCGCCGGTGACCGGCGGCGTGCACAAGGCGGCGACCGGCGAGATCACGGTGCTGGTCGGCGGCGATCAGGTGGTGTTCGAGGGTCATCGGCCGGCGTTCGAGGCGATCGGCGGCAAGGTCCTGTACATGGGCCCGCTCGGCAGCGCCTCGGTGATCAAGGTGATCACCAACCTGCTGGCCTTCATCCATCTGGTGGCGGCCGGCGAGGCGCTGATGCTGGCCAGGCGCGCCGGCATCGATCTCGCGAAGACCTTCGAGGCGATCCGGGCGAGCTCCGGCAACAGCTTCGTGCATGAGACGGAAAGCCAGGTGATCCTGTCCGGCAGCTACGACATCGGCTTCACGATCGATCTCGCGTGCAAGGATCTCGGGCTCGCGCATGAACTCGGGCGCGCCTTGGGCGTGCCGCTCGAGCTCGGCGGCCTCGTC
>DATAOG010000484.1:0-5723 GCA_036265855.1 Geminicoccaceae bacterium
GGCGCGGTCCCGCTACGCTTTGCCCATCGGCACGCGCACCTGGTCTACAACGCGCTGACCTCGCAGGGTCCGGCCGCTCCCTAGCGCGCGGTGCAGGTCTGATGATCATTTCGCACAAGCACAGATTCATTTTCCTGAAGACTTTGAAGACGGCGGGCACCAGCATCGAGGTGTTCCTGTCCGGGGTTTGCGACGAGCGAGATGTCGTCACGCCGATCTATCCGCCGGTGCCGCCCCACGCAGCCAGAAACTATCAGGGCCTGTTCAACCCGCTGCGCGGTCGCTCCGCCCGAGAAATCGCCAGCAACTGCTTCGACTGCGTGCGCCTGCGCAAATTTTATAATCACATACGAGGTTATCGGCTCCGCGATCGCCTGCCGCCGCGGCTGTGGGACGGCTACTTCAAATTCTGCGTCGAACGCAATCCCTGGGATAAGACCCTCTCGTTCTTCTATATGCTGAAGAACAGCGACTGGCACGCACATAGGAATCCCGACCTCAGCTTGGATGACTATCTAGGGATGGGCAGGTTTGTGCTCAACTATCCGATCTACACCGACCGGGACGGCTCGAGGATTGTCGTCGACCGGGTGCTGCGGTACGAGCATCTGGATCAGGATCTCGATGCAGTGTTCCGGCTTCTCGGCATCGCCTGGCGGGGAAGCCTGAACGTCCGGGCGAAGGCCGGCTACCGCGCTGGCCAGCAATCCTATCGCGAGGTCTTCACCGACGCGCAGGCGGCGATCGTCGGCAATGCCTACGCCAAAGAGATCGAGCTTCACGGCTACAGCTATTGACGCGCCGGAGCGAGTGGCGGCCGGACCGAGGCTCGCTCAGCGCAGGCCGTCCTCGCCCTTGATCTCGGACGCCTTGAGCCCGCCGGCGCGGGCGTGGATCCGGCCACCCGTGGTCATCGCAAGGATCAGCACGAGCTCGTCCGGGCGCGGCGCATCGGCAAGCCCGACCTCGATCGCATCGAGATGGCTGCGGACGTAGGATGCCCTGATGTGCGTGAGCGGCACGTCCAGACGGGCGCCGGCGACCCCGATCTTCTTGGTCGAGGGCACGATCGCCCTGGCTTCGCCCAGCGCCTCGCGCATCGCGTGGCCGCCCGGCGCATGCCAGAGCGCGCCGTGCTCGAGCTCGCCGGCGGTGCCGACGATCGCGCCCTTGCCGTAACCCTCGATCGCCTCCCGGCGGCCGCCGAGGGCATCGATCAGGCGCCTGGCGAGCTCGATCCCGAGCGGCCGCAGCGCTTCCATCAACGGTGTCAGGTCCTCGACATAGCGGCCGGCATAGGGATTGCGGGTGACCGCGAGAATCGCGGCGCGCACCAGCGGCTGCGCGGGCGGGGGGCCACCCTCGTGGTAGATCTCCTCGAACTGCATCGCGATCTTGCGCAACTGGATCAGATCGGTCATCCGGCCACCACCCTCGACAGGTCCGTGCGCAGCGGGCCGACGATTCGGGCCCGGCCCTGGAGCACGAGGCTCGCCCCGAAGATCAGCCCCGTCCGGCGGAACGCCTCGGCGCACCTGGCGCCGTCCGCGAGCGCCCGCTCGATCGCCGGGCCCGGCAGCGGACCGACCTCGATCGTGACCGGAAGATCACCGAGATCGGTATCTTCGCGCAAGGCTCTCGCGGGCGCGCGCGTGATCGCCGGATGGTCGCAGTCGACCGCGTTCGCGATCAGGGTCGCGGCCGCGTCCGCGGCGGCGGCGCTGGCGGCCAGGGCGGTCACGGCATCGGCGATCCCGAGCGAGAACGAGCGGCCCCGCCACCCGGAGGTCGCGAGCCCGCGCACCGGGGTCGCGTGGTCCAGCTCGACCTTGCCATCGAGCGCGGGTGCGTCCGGATTGGCGACCAGGCCGGCGACGAGCCGCTCGCCCGGCGCCATGTGCAACGCGATGTCGCCGCCGTCGTTGACGTAGGCTCTGGCGAGCCTCCGGCCGGCGAGCATCGCGTCCAGCACCTCGTCGGCGACCGCGCCCGCGACTGCCGCCATCGGCGTCACGAACTGCTGCCGGTACGGCCAGACCGCGGCCACCATGCGCCGCGCGACCGGGCCCGCCACCGCGAGCCCGGCACCGGTGATCGGCCGCCGCAGCAGCGCGAGCTCAGCCACGAGCTCGGTAAGGATCGTCTCAAACCGCGACATCGTCTGCCGGTAGGCCAGGCGGACCTCCGCGGGATCGCCGAACGCCTCGGCGATGATGTCGATCGGCCCGTGCTGCAGGTGGAGGCGCCGGCCATCGGCGAGCAGCGCCGCCTGCGCGCTGCCGGTCATGTCTCCTCGGCGAGCGGCCGCCTGGGCCGGACCGGCCAGGGATTGTCCTGGTTCCACGGCCGGGTGGTGAGGCGGCGTTTTGCGAGCACGTCCTCGAGCGCGACAATGCTCTCCAGATGGCCGCCGAGCGCCGCGTAATCCGCGCGGGGAAGCGAGAACTCGATCGGCGCGACCAGCGCCGGCGTTGGCACATAGCCGAACGAGCCCTCGGGCATGCGCGTCACGTCGACCAGGATCGTGATGCCGCCGCCCGGCCAGACGTAGACGGGGGCGCCGCCGCAGGTGACCCGGGTCAGCGCCTGCTTGACTGAGCGCGTCAGCCGGACCGGATTGGCGGTGACGCCCGCGCGCAGCGACCCGCCGGCCCCGGCCATGAACAGGATCGTCGTCAGCGCGGGCTCGCAGTTCTCCGCGATCCGCTCGACCACCTGCGCGATCGCGGCCGGCATCGGCGCCGGCGCTGGTTTCAGCTCCTCGTCGAGGACGTACCAGGCGGCATCCTCGCCGGTGGTCGAGACCATCAGCAGCCGAAGCCCGGGCCAGGCCACCTTGGCATCGATCCGCTCGATGATCTCGAGCGGGTCCGTGACGTCCGTGCCGCCCCAGCCGAGCCCGGGATTTGCGACCTGGAAATAGCGCCCGGGGGTCGACTTCCGGCCGCGCACCCGGATCCCGGCCGGCGGCATCTCGAGAAAGCGCCCGGCCTGGTGCTCGGTCAGAACGCCGGTGATGTGGTCGTCGACCACGACCACCTCGTCGGCCTGGCCATGCCACTGCTTGGCGAAGATCCCGATCGTGGCCGAGCCGCAGCCGACCCGCATCCGGCTCTCCCGGACGCCGTTGACCACCGGCGCCGCGCCCGCCTCGAGGACCACGCTCGCGCCGTCCTCGATCTCGACCTCGACCGGCTTGCGCGCGCAAAGGTCGAGCATCGCCTGGCAGGTGACCGTGCCCTCGCGCTTGCCGCCGCCGGTCAGGTGGCGGACGCCGCCCAGCGCCAGCATCTGCGAGCCGTACTCGGCGGTCGTGACGTGGCCGATCGGCTCGCCCTGGCAGCGCACCCAGGCGCGCTCGGGCCCCAGGAAGCGATCGGTGTCGATCTTCACCTTCAGGCCGCAGTAGCTGAAGATGGCCTCGGAGACCACCGTCACCATGTCGACGCCGTCGACCTCGGCGCCGACGATGAACGGCGCCGGCTTGTAGTCCGGATAGGTGGTGCCGGCGCCGATCCCGGTGACGAAGCTGTCGCCGCTGCGCAACAGCGCGCCGTTCCAATCGGCGGCGCCCTCGAGAAACGGCACTGTGGCCTCGGCGCGTTGGGTTACGACCAGCGGGTCGACCCGGACCAGCTCGCCCGCGACGTTGGCATAACGGTCGCAGGCGCCGGTCTTGCCCTCGCGGATCCGGCAGAGCACCGGGCAGGCATCGCAGCGGACGACCGAGCCGGCCTCAGCCATCGCCGGCTCCTTGCGCAAGGATCGCCGCCCGCAGGCGATGGGGCAGGGCGGGGACCTCCGTGACCCGGACCCCGGTCGCATGGCGGATCGCGCCCAGGATCGCGGGCGCGGTCGGGATCAGACCCGGCTCCCCGACCCCCTTGGCGCCGTAAGGCCCGAGCGGCTCCGGATCCTCGACCAGGATCACCTCGATGTCCGGCATGTCGCCGAACGTCGGCACCAGATAATCGTGCAGGTTCTCGGTGCGGCCCGGCAGGTACTCCTCCATCAGCGCCATGCCCAGCCCCTGGGCGATCCCGCCATGGATCTGGCCCTCGACCTGGGTCGGGTTGATCGCCCGGCCGACGTCGTGAGCAGCGACGATTTCCCGAACCTTGGTCGTGCCGAGCTCGAGGTCGACCTGGACCAGCGCGATCTGGGCCGCAAAGGCGTAGGTCGGGTAGGGGCTGCCCTGACCGTCAGGGCTAAGCGGAGCGCTTGGCGGATCGAATTGGCCTTCGCCGAGCAGCACGACGCCGTCGGCATCGGCCTCAAGCCGGCCGAGATCGAGCCTTTGCACCCGGCCTCCCTCCCTGACCACGATGGCGCCATCGCCAAGCTCGAGCGTCGCGTCCGGGCCGGCGTTGAGCCGGCGCAGCACCAGCGCCCGCAGCTCGCGCGCGGCGAGCTCGGCCGCCTTGCCCGAGACGAAGGTCTGGCGCGAGGCGGAGGTCTTGCCGGCATCCGCGGTTCGGTCGGTGTCGCCGGTCACGAGATCGAACCGCCCGACCGGGGCACCCAGGGCGTCGGCCGCGATCTGCACGAGGATCGTGTTCGAGCCCTGGCCGATGTCGACAGCACCACTGTAAAGGATCAGCCGGCCGGTGCGGGTCAGCCCGAGCCGGATGGTCGAGGGATGCGGCAGGGCGGTATTGCCGATTCCATACCACATGCAGCCTATGCCAACGCCTTGCCGTTCTTTTCTCGAAGCTGAGTTGAAGTTTTCGGCCTTGCCGAGCAGCTCCTGCCAGCGGGGTTCGAGGGCCTCGAGGCAGGCGGCGAGCCCGACGCTCGCCTCGAGCCGCTGACCGGTCGCGGTCCGATCGCCGGCGCGGAGCACGTTGCGCAGGCGGAAGCGCAACCGGTCGAAGCCGAGCCGGAGCGCCAGATCATCCATCAATGCCTCATGCGCGATCGCCGCCTGGGGCACCCCGAAGCCGCGAAAGGCGCCCGAGGGCGGGGCGTTGGTAAGGATCGCGCGGCCGCGCGCCTCGACGTGCGGCACCCGGTACGGTCCGGCCGCGTGGACCGGCACCCGCCCGGCCACGGTCGGACCCCAGGAGGCGTAGGCGCCGGTGTCGAAGTCGGCCTCGGCCGCGAACGCGAGCAGCCGGCCTTGGGCATCGCAGCCGAGCCGCGCCCTGATCTTCGCCGGATGGCGCTTGGTCGAGCTCGCCATGCTCTCGGGCCGCTCGTAGACCAGCGCGACCGGCCGCTCGACCAGGCGGGCGGCGACCGCTAGCAGCGGCTGCACCGAGAGGTCGAGCTTGCCGCCGAAGCCGCCGCCGCAGGCGGTCGGCACGATCCGCACCCGCTCCGGCGCCAGGCCCAGCACGCGCGCGGTCTCGTCGCGGTCCATGTAAGGCGACTGGGTCGCGACGTGCACCTCGATCCGCTCGCCGACCCGCTCGGCCCAGCCCGCCTCGGGCTCGATGTAGGCATGCTCGACGAAAGTCGTGCGAAAGCAGCCCTCGGCGATCGCGGATGAGTTGGCAAGCGCATCCGCGCCCTCGCCCGACCTCACCCCGCCCTCGATCAGCAGATTGCCGGGCCTGTCCGGCTGAACCAGCGGCGCGCCAGCGGCGGTCGCCGCCTCCAGACCGCTAAGCGCGCTCCGCGGCCGGAATCGGGCCGGCACCTCCTCGTCGCGGATCGCCTCGATCGCGGCGCGTTCGCCGAGCAGCGCTACCACCGCCTCGCCTCGGTAGCGGACGACGCCG
>DATAOG010000485.1:0-5350 GCA_036265855.1 Geminicoccaceae bacterium
GCGATCGAAGACAAGGTGCAGGCCACGAAAGAGTGGTCGCGGGCGGCGCGCGAGGCGATCGACGGCTTTATGGCTGACCCAGGGAGGCACGCGCCGACCGCAGCCCTGCTCGATCGGCATTTCCTGCACCAGGCGAATGCCGGCGCGCTCACCGAGCCGCAGATCCTGGCGCATGCGGGCACGATTCGTGACAATTTCCGCCTGGCGGAAGTCCAGGTGAGCCCTTACGCCAATGTCTGCGCCAGCCCGTTCGACCCCCTGTGCCGAGCGATGGCAGCGGCCTACGTAAGCCATGGTCCGCGCACCGTCACCTTCTGCGATTCGTTCTTCGGTTCGAGCGAGCACTGGCAGACCTACGCCCTGCTCCACGAACTGGTGCACGTCTATGCCCACGTGGACGACCGCGGCTATGGCGATGAGCGGATCTTCGCCTATATGTCGCCCGCCGCCGCCATCAACAACGCCGATTCCTACGCTCTGTTCGCGGTGGACGTCAGCGGCATGCGCGGCGGGGCGGCCGCGTTGCGCCGGCCGCCGCGCGACAGCGTGTCCGACTGCAGCGCGCCCCAGGAGCGCGAGGTCCGGCGCCGATTCGCGCTGGCCGCGCGCATGGTCAATAATGCGCTGAACGTCATCGGCGACCCGAGCATCGGCGGGGACTTGGCAGAGACCTACTTCAAGACCCGAGACCGCAATCGACTGCGGCGGGTCATCGACCGGTTCCGGAAGATTGACGAGAAGTTCCAAGGAGGCGTCAACTTCGAGTGCGAATCGAGCTGCGGCGCCGGCGTGATCGGCTACCGCCGCCGCTGGGGCTGGACCGTTCACCTGTGCCCGATCTATTTCGCCTTCGCCGACGGCGAACTGCGGACCAATGCGACCCTGTCCTTGGCGGCTGCGGAGGAGCTGGGCATGTCGCTGCCGGCGGGGATCGAAGTCGCCGCCCCCAATGCCCGTCAGACGGCAGATCAGGCCTACGATGACGTCCGCGCCTACATGAGCTATGCGCGCGCCGTCACCACCCGGTGGTGGCCGTGACGGGCGCCGGGCCGCGACCGCCGCTCAGTCGCGGCATGAAGCACGCCTCCGGGTTGCGCCTGACGCTCAGCGGCGCCGCGGCAGCGGGCGTCTCAGCCGGACAGGAGGTCGAGCTCCAGCTGAAGCTCGTGCAGCTGCGCCATGCCGGCGACGACGTCGATCCCCCGCGACCGCTCGGCCTCTGGCTGATCCGGGCGCGGATCACCGCTGACGGGCTCGAGGCTCTCGACCCGGCCATTATCGACGTATCAACCGATGACAGACCGGCCGGGCATCCTTGCAATGAGGGCTTTCTTTTGCAGCTACGCCAGGGTGCCCGGCTTCTCCTGGAACTCGAGCTTTGGGATGCGCAGAGCGGCATGCGGGCGAAGATCGTCCAGGGCGACGGCTGGCGCGAGTTCGAGGGCGAGCGGCTGGCTACCTTCGTCGGGCCGCCCGGGCTGCGGCTGTGCTGCGAGGGTCTGCACGTCCTGATCGACTGAGCCGCGCCGCGACGGCAGGTATCGCGGGCGGTCAAAGTCTCGCGCGCGATCTCCTCATGTCTGCGCTCCGACGATCGCGCCGGCGTGACTTTGCGTGCCGGGATCGGACGGAGCGATGCGCAACCGTCCCTCGTTGTCGACCCAGAGGTAGTGGTCATTGCCGTCCTCGCCGCAGAGCACGAGGACTCCGGCGCGACGGGACCTGACATCCGCGCCGGGGTCGCGGCCGATCTCGAGGCGGCCACGGTTCCGAGGCTCGCCCCCGAGCCTCAAGACCCAGTCGCCGGTGTCCACATCGGGTCGCAACTGCGCGGCGACCGCGGGGGCGGGCTCCCCCGTCACCAGATCGATGCCGTGAAAGGCGGCCAGGCTACGGGCATCGGCCCATAGCACCACGAGACGAGCGATCGCCCGCGCGAGATTCTCGATCAGGGTCTCACGCTCCGACCGGCATTCCCGAAGCTTGAGAATGATCTCGATCTGGACCGCATCCAGGCCGTCGGAGTGGTGGCTGCCATAGGTCCGCACCGTGTAGCCGCCGACCAGTTTGGGCGCCTCGGCGACGACGGCATAGTCGGCCGCCTCGAGGAAGCCCCGCAGGCTGCGGCGGCGCTGCAGCGCCTGCGGGTCCGCCCGCACCAGCCGTCTCGCCGTCAACCCGTTCACCGTGCCCAGGTAAAGTGCGGCCGGGGTCCCCTCGATGCCCCCGGTCCCATGAATGTCGAAGAGGAGACCGAGCCCGCCGTTCTCGGCTCGGATGTCATCGACGAATTGGCGGATCGTGTCGTGGTACTCGTCATAGAACTGCTGCGCATTGGCCCCCTGCCCCGGCTCGAACGCGCATGCCGCCGGACGGTTGGCATCGATGTAGTCGCGGTCGAACTCGGCGATCACGACCGAGGGCGCCTCGCCTGTGAGGTCGAGCAGGCGCTGGGCGAGCCCGATCGTGACCGCGCGGGTGCACCGGTCGCGGTCGGTCTCGAAGTCCGGGCACTCCTGCGTCGGTCCCGTGCGCTTGAGAACTCCCGCCGGCTGCTCGCCGCCGTCGTGCGGACAGGTCAAGAGCACCGGCAGCGTGCCGCGATGTCGGCTGACCAGACGAGTGGTGGAATACTCGATTTGCCGCATCGATCGTCTCCGCAGTCGTAGGACGAATGTCATGACATGGCCTGGCATTGCGCCAGTCGGGCCCGGCGCTGGCCGGCAAGGATAGTAGGCGGCTCGAAAAACCTGCCGGTCCGCCTCGATCTACGGCGGCCCCGGCGATATGCCCTAAGCGACGTCCGGCCCGCCTTCGAGGCGTTCCGTCAGCCGGTTCTTGACCGCGTCGACGTCGATGCCGGCGGCCCGCATCTTGGCTTCCGCCTGCGCCTTGACGCCATCGCAGAGGGCTTTGAGGAACGGGTCGAAACTGCAGTGCCGGTCCATTTTGGTGTAGACCAGGTCGTACTCGATCGGGGTCCAGCTCTCGATGCCGGCGAGATTGTGCTGGATCTGCACTTCCAGATGATCGAGCGCGGTCGCAAAGCGGGCCTCGGGCGTCTCTTTGGCCTCGAACTCCTGCCATAGGTTCTGGATCTCGGTCCCGAGCGGCTCGCCCAGCCGGGCGCGGATCTCCCAGATCGCCGCCCGCTCGCGCTCGGGCTTGAGCGCCTTGCGCTCGCTCCGGTCGAAGAACGGGACATCGCCGGTCAGCGCCTCGACCAGATCGTGGGTCAGGATCATCTTGAGCGTCTTGCAAAGATCCACCGGCTGCTCGAGCTCGGGGTGGGCCAGCATCGCCATCAGCGCCATCTGCCAGCAGTGCTCCGCGACGCTCTCCTGGCGCCCGTCGGACAGCCAGCTGTGGCGGAGCTCGGTCTTCAGGCGCTCCGTCAGCGCCAGGAAGTCGAGCAAGGTTCGGACAGCGGACAAGGCGCGCTCCAGCCTGGTACATCGTCGCCAGCCTGCAGCAATAGCGGAGTGGCGGCCTGAACCCAAGCAGGACCGTCACCGGATCGAGGTTGCGATGGATCAGGCTGCCGAGGACCATGAGGCAATCGCGGCGATCGCGAGCTGGCTGATCGCGGACGCCCGGCTCAACTGCGCGCCGCTGGCGCTGATCGAGGGCTTCTGCCGGCGCCTGTTAGCGCTCGGGGTGCCGCTCGGGCGACTGCGCGCCGGGCAGGCGATCGCCAATCCGCTGGCCAGCGCGTGGGGCGTGATCTGGACCCGCGACGGCACCGGCACTCACGAGTACACGGTGCCGCGAACCCTGCTCGCGACCGGCGCCTACCACGGCAGCCCTTTCCAGCACGTGATCCGGACGCGGCAGAGCTTCCGGCGCCGGCTCCATGACCTCGACCCCGAGCGCGATCACCCGGTGCTGCACGAGATGGCGGCGGCCGGCGGCACCGATTACCTGGCGCTGCCGCTCGAGTACGGCGACGGCTCGGTCCAGGGCCTGAGCCTGGTCGCCGACGCGGCGCAAGGCTTTGCCGATCGGCACCTCGCGATCGCCGAGGCGCTGCGCCAGCCGCTCGCCGCCGCACTCGAGCCGACCGCGATGCGCCGCTCGAGCGCCAGCCTGCTCAGGACCTATCTGGGCGACGGGCCGGCCGAGGCGGTGCTCAAAGGCGCGATCAGGCGCGGCGATCGGCGGCGGATCGAGGCGGCGATCCTGTTCTCCGATCTGCGCGGGTTCACGGCGCTCAGCGAGCGGCTCGCGGAGGCGGCGCTGTTCGGAGCCCTTGATCGCTATTTAGAGGCGGTGGTCGAGGCGGTACGCGCCGAGGCCGGCGACGTGCTGAAATTTCTGGGCGACGGCATCCTCGCGATCTTCCCGGTCGAACTCGCGGGCAGCCGGGCTGCCGCCTGCGCCGCGGCGCTCCGCGCGGTCGGGCAGGCGACTGCGCGGCTCGCCGAGGCACCGCCCGCAGGCGGTCCGCCGCTCGCCTTCACCGCGAGCCTGCACGTGGGCGAGGTCGTCTACGGCAACATCGGCAGCCCCGACCGGCTCGACTTCACCGTGCTCGGACCGACGGTCAACCTGGTCAGTCGCCTCGAGGTCCTGGCCAAGCAGCTCAACCGTCCGGTGCTGTGCTCGGCGGCGTTTGCCCGCGCGCTCGAGCGGCCGGCCCGATCGCTCGGCCGTTTCGCCTTTAAGGGCGTCGTCCTCGAGCAGGAGGTGTTCGCGGCGCCGGACGAGGTCGGGCCCGGAGTCTGATCGCCGGCCGACCGATGGCGTCAGGAACCAAACCGGAACGAACCTGTTGTGTCGTTGCAGGAGGTCTGGGTACGAGGTCCCGGTCATGGTCAAAGCTCTCTGCGGGCCGCTGCTCGCCCTAGCCGCGTTTGGGCTGTCGGCCTGCGGCGACCAGGCGCGGCTGCCGGTCTCAGCCGGTATCGGGCCGGATCCTAAGTTGCCGCCGCCCGAGCAATCCTTCATACCGACGGTCAACATCGCCCCTGCCAAGGGCTGGGCGAACGACGGCGCGCCCCAGGCCGCCCAAGGCCTTGCGGTCACCGCATTCGCCGACGGGCTCGAACATCCGCGCTGGCTCTACGTGCTGCCCAATGGCGACGTCCTGGTCGCCGAGACCAATGCCCCGCCCAAGCCCGAGGACAAGCGGGGCATCAGGGGCTGGGTCATGGGCCTGATGATGGGGCGCGCCGGGGCCGGCGGCCCGAGCGCCGATCGCATCACGTTGCTCCGCGACGCCAACCGTGACGGCATCGTGGACAGCCGCTCGGTGTTCCTCGAACACCTGCATTCGCCGTTCGGAATGGTGCTGGTCGGCAACGACTTCTACGTCGCCGACACCGACGCGGTGGTGCGCTACTACTACACG
>DATAOG010000486.1:0-4843 GCA_036265855.1 Geminicoccaceae bacterium
TTCAGCAGAGCCCGGTCGGCGCTTTGGATCACGAGCGTCTCCGGGTCGGTTCCCGCGCTACCGCAGCCGAGTGCGCCACCATCTTGCGGGTCACCGGCAGAATCGTCATCGAACAGCGGGACCTCCTGCCGGCCGCGCTTATTCCTGAGCCACGTGAAGCAGGTGTTGCGGACGATCGTCAAAAGCCAGGTCCGTGCGCTCTCGCCCTGGAAGCTCCGAAAATAGCGGAGCGCGCGCAGACAGGCTTCCTGGACCACGTCCTCGGCGTCGTCGGGGCTGCGGGTCAGCCAGCGCGCCAGATTGTAGGCGGCATCCAGATGCGGCAGCACCGTTGCCTCGAACGCGCGTAAGCTCTCGGGGTCGGTCAAGCGGGCAGTCCGGATCGTGTTGCGGTGGCGGCGCCGCTCTGGTCAGACTCTGCCGACGCGGCGCCTGTTCCCGCCCCGGCGCAAAATGCGCCCCGCTCGCCGCGCCCGGCAAGATCCGAGCGCGGAATTGCCGGGAATAGATGCGGCCGCCCGCCGGTATGGCTGGAGGTCAATCACCTCCAGACCGGAGCCGAAACATGTCGAACGAGACCGAGATCGAACCGCAGGATGACGGGGTCGGCCGCCGGAGCCTTCTGAAATGCATGCTCTGGGCGGGCAGCGGTGTGCTCTGGACCATCGCGGGCGGCGTGCCCCGATCGCTGCGGATCGAGAGCGCTGAGGCGGCGAATGCGGCTGCGGCCTCGAGCCTCAGCTTCCTCCAGATCAGCGACAGCCACATCGGCTTTGCCAAGGAGGCGAATCCCGACGTCACCGCAACGTTGCGCCAGGCGGTCGAGCGGATCAACCGGATGCCCGCGCGTCCGGCCTTCGTCCTGCACACGGGCGACATCACCCACCTCTCGAAGCCCGGGGAGTTCGATCTCGCCGCGGAGGTCCTCAAGGAGGTCAGGACCGAGCGGATCCATTATGTCCCGGGCGAGCACGATGTGCTGGAGGACGACGGCAGGAGCTTCCTCGATCGCTACGGCCAGGGCACGCAGGGCCAGGGCTGGCACAGCTTCGACCAGAACGGCGTGCACTTCATCGGGCTGGTCAACGTCGTCAACCTCAAGGCCGGGGGGCTCGGCAATCTCGGCGGCGAGCAGCTCGAATGGCTGGAAAGCGATGTCGCTCATCTTTCCGCCAGCACGCCGATCGTGGTGTTCGCGCACATCCCGTTGTGGAGCATCTATCCGGACTGGGGCTGGGGTACCTCGGATGCCGCCCAGGCGCTCGGCTATCTCAAGCGGTTCGGGTCGGTCACGGTGTTGAACGGGCACATCCACCAGGTGATGCAGAAGGTCGAGGGCCAAGTCGCCTTCCACACCGCGATGTCGACCGCCTTCCCGCAGCCGAGGCCCGGGACCGCGAAGGGCCCGGGCCCGATGAAAGTGCCGGCCGATCAGCTCCGCCATCTGCTCGGCATCACCGACGTCAGCTTCGTGCCCGGCCAGGGCCGGCTCGCCGTGGTCGATCACGCGCTCGATCAGCCCTCCGCCTGAGCCCCGACCTTCAACACCGTGCCACGGGGGCCGCCGGCGCGGCCTCCGAAGGAGCCTTCGCATGTCCGAACCGATCGCCGCGCTGCGGCCCCTCGCGCGCAGAATGGTGCTGCATGCCGCACTCGCCGCTGGAGCCACGCTCGTCATGGTTCCCTTAGCCCGTCGCCCCGCCGCGGCCGACACGGTCAAGGTCTATATCGACAACTTCACCTTCGCGCCGGCCGAGCTGACCGTGGCCCCCGGCACGACCGTTGTCTGGACCAATCACGACGACATCCCGCACACGATCACCAGCAGCGACGGCGCGTTCAAGTCGCACGCGCTCGACACCGACGACAGTTTCACTTTCACCTTCGAGAAGGCGGGCAGCTACCGATACTTCTGCTCGCTGCACCCGCACATGGTCGGGATGATCAAGGTCGGCTGACCGCGCTCCCGCGCGCCGGATGAGTCCACAGCGCATGGAAGTGATGCACGGGCCCGTGGCCATGGCCGACCCGGAGCTGATCGGCAGCCTTGAGCGCCCCGGTAAGGTAGCCCTTCGCGCCGGAGATCGCGTCGCGCAGCGGCATGCCCTTGCCGAGCAGCGCCGCGATCGCCGACGACAGCGTGCAGCCGGTGCCGTGCGTGTTCACGGTCGCGATCCGCGGCGCCACCAGGGTCAGGGGCTCGCCGCCATCGTCGAGGATGTCGACGCTGTCGGCGTCCTCGAGGTGACCGCCCTTGATCAGGACCGCGGACGGTCCGAGGGCGCGCAGCGTCGCCGCAGCCTCGACCATACCGGCCTCGTCGCCCGGCGCTTCGATGCCGAGCAGGTCGCCCGCCTCCGGCAGGTTGGGCGTGATCAGGGTCGCCAACGGCAGCAGGCGCTGCTTCAGCGCCTCGATCGCATCGGGCCGCAGCAGCCGGGCGCCGCTCTTCGCGACCATGACCGGGTCGAGCACGATCGTGCGGGCGCCATGCCGCTCGAGCCCGGCAGCGACCGCATCGATCACCTCGCGGCTCGAGAGCATGCCGATCTTGACCGCGGCGATCTCGATGTCGCCGAACACCGCATCGAGTTGGGCCGTGACGAACTCCGGCGGCACCTCGTGGATCGCGCTCACGGTCTGCGTGTTCTGCGCGGTCAGCGCGCAGATCGCCGAGCAGCCGTAGGTGCCGAGCGCC
Source organism: Geminicoccaceae bacterium (assembly GCA_036265855.1). GTDB lineage: Bacteria > Pseudomonadota > Alphaproteobacteria > Geminicoccales > Geminicoccaceae > DATAOG01. Next base: position 2,699 of record DATAOG010000486.1, read on the forward strand.
GCAAAGGTCTTGAGGTCCGCCTGGATGCCGGCGCCGCCGCCGGAATCCGAGCCGGCGATGGTCAGAATGTTGGGGATCGTCATCGGGCCGCGCGCACCAGCCGCGCCGTCTCGACCGCGCCCAGAAGCTGCCGGCTCGCCGCCTCGGGATCGGCGGCCGCGACGATCGCGCTGACGACGGCGATTCCGTCCGCCCCGGCGCGCACCGCCTCGCCGGCGTTGCCATCGTCGATGCCACCGATCGCGACCAGCGGCAGCCGCGTGCGCGCACGCACCGCGGCAAGCCCCGCGGCGCCGACCGGGGCGCCGGCATCAGGCTTGGTCGCGGTCGCGGCGAACGGCCCGTGGGCGACATAGTCGACGATCTCCGGGTCGATCTCAGCGATCTGCTCGACCCGATCGAGCGAGACGCCGAGGATCGGCTCGGGCCCGAGCAGCGCGCGCGCCGCGGCAGCCGGGAGGTCGCTCTGGCCGACGTGGCAGCCGGCAGCGCCGGCCGCGACCGCGACGTCGACCCGATCGTTGACGATCAGCGCCACGCCCAAGGGGTCGAGCAGGGCTTTCAACGAGCGCGCCTGTTCCAGCAACGCGCGCCCGCCCGCTTCCTTGTCGCGAAGCTGGACGAGCGTGGCGCCACCCTTGACCGCGGCCGCCACGACCTCGGCAAGCGGCCGGGCGCCGGCAAGGTCGGGGTCGGTCACCAGATAGAGCGTCGGATCGAAATCGGGATGGCGTCTCATGCGATCCGCACGCCCGCCCGGAGCGTTGCCTCATCCAGCAACGCGAGCTGATCGACGATCCGAACGCGCAGGCTGCCGGGCCCGGGCGTCTCGGCCGCGGCACGCTCGCCCGCGAGCCCGAAAACCGCGAGCCCCGTGGCGGCGGCCAGCAACGGATCGGGCTCGACCGCGAGAAACGCGCCGATCACGGCGCTCGCCGCGCAGCCGAGCGCCGTGACCTTGGTCATCCGCGGATCGCCGTTGCTCACGCGCAGCCAACGCTCGCCGTCGGTGATCTGATCCACGGCCCCGGTCACCGCGACCACGGTGCCCCAGCGCCGGGCGAGATCAGCCGCCGCCTCGACCGCCTCGTCCGAGCCATGCGTGCTGTCGACGCCCCGCGTCGGCCCGCGAGCGGCGCCGGCCAGCGCCAAGAGCTCCGAGGCGTTGCCGCGGACCACGTTCGGCTCCAGCTCGAGCAGCTGCGCGGCGGTGCGGGTCCGGTACGGCGTGGCGCCGCAGCCGACCGGGTCCAGCACCCAGGGCTTGCCGAGTGAGCGGGCTCTGATCGCCGCGCGTTCCATCGCCGCGACCCAGGTCGGCGACAGGGTCCCGATGTTGACCACGAGCGCGCTCGCGATCTGGACGAAGTCTTCGACCTCGGCCTCGGCGTGAACCATCGCCGGCGCCGCGCCGAGCGCCAGCAGGCAGTTGGCCACGACCTCCATCGAGACGAAGTTGGTGATGTTGTGGACGAGGGGTGTCCCCCGACGCAGCGCCTGCAGTCTCGTCCAACTCGCGACGGCATGATCCATCGACGCGCTCCCTCGGGAGCCGGACCGCCGCTTGCAGCACTTTGGGGAAAGGCTCGGCGGCCGTATCGGCTCCCTTCGCTGGCATGACCCAGATCAGGTTCGACGGGTGTGCTCTCAGCCCCCGCTAGGGGCACCCCGGCGTGATACGACCCACCCAACGTGAGCTTTCCGCGGGCCGCTGTCAACGGCCCTACAGCCAAGACGTGCTTCGATCCGCCCGCTACAGCCTGAGATCAAAGGCGCTGGGGAAATGCTGCGGCAGCACATGACGCTCGGCAGCCGTCTGGCCGATGTGTTTGAGATCGGCGCGGTTGCCGGCATCGTCCATCGCCTGGAGCCGGTCGGCCGTCGCCGCAAGCCCGGGAAGGTCGAGCTCTGTCAGACCGTCGTGATCCAGCCGGGCGTCGTAGCGCAGATAGGTAAGCAGCGGTCGGCCGCCGAGAACGTCGTTGCGAAGATCGCCGATCTCGCGGTCGATCACAGAGGCGGTCGGGCTGTGCGAGAGGTACTGCAGCAGAAGCTGGTTGTACCAGGCGGCGTCGTCCATCAGCATCGTCGGCACCGACTTGCCCCATCCCACGACATTGTTGGCGCGCCGACCGGCCATGCCCC
>DATAOG010000487.1:0-5283 GCA_036265855.1 Geminicoccaceae bacterium
CTTGAAGCGGTCGAGATCGAGGAACAGGACCGCGATCATCCCGTCCCGGCGAGCCCTGCGCTTCAGCGCCCCGGCCAGGCGATCGTCAGCACGAAGCCCATGCCGAGACCAACGACCGCGATCGCGACCATGCCGGCCAGCGCGATGCTGATCCCGAGGTTGCGGGTCTTGCGGTAGGCCAGCACCAGCGGATAGTCCGAGAACTCGATCGCGAGCGTGCCCAGAGCGCTCGCCCGCCCGCCGATCTTTGCCTGTCGCCAATGGTGATGCTCGCTTTCGGCCAGCTCCGGAAATGACGTGCCGATCAGGGAAAGATCGGTCGCGGCGACCACCTGACCACGGACATCGCCCAGGATCACCTCCTCGACGTGCGGGTCGCGCCTGGTCGCCTCGATGAAGGTCTGGAGATCCGAGAACTCGTCGGTGAGCAGCGCCGCCCGGCTGAGATCGCCGACCAGCTGCAGCGTGACCGCCTCGGTGCTTCCGACCTGTTCGCGGATCGTGTGCAGCGAATGGCCGAGCGTCGTCCAGAGCATCGCTCCGGTCAGCACGATCTCGAGCGCGAAGATGGTGGCGGCGATCCGATAGCGGAGGGACATGCGCAGATGCTCGGGCTGGTTCTACTGCTGCGCGATGGTCCCGAGCCGCGCGACGTCGCGACGGACCTGGTCGTAGTCGCGATCCTCGGCCACCACGAACCGGGGCCAGGCGCCGGCCGCGAGCAGCGCCCGCCCGGCGTCGCTGCCCGACCAGCCGAGAATGCACTCGAGCAGCTTCGCCCGGTCCGCCTCCGGCACGCGCTCGTGCACCGCGAACACGAAATGGTTGATCGGCGCGGTCTCGATCATCACGTGCAGGCGCATGTCCGCGATCGACTCGGTCTGGGCCAGCCCGAACCGCGTGATGGCGCAGGCGTCCGCCGCACCGATCACGACCGCCTGCAGGCAGGAGATCCTGGACCGGTAGTACTGCAGCTGCACATCGACGCCGGGCCTGAGATTGGCATCGAGCAGCGCCGTCCTGACCATCGCGGCGGCGCTCCCGAGCCGGGGCGGCAGGGCAAGCGTCCTGCCGACCAGATCGCGCCATTCGTGCCAGGTCCGATCCGGGCCGACCATGACCACTCCAGTCAGCTGCAGATCAAGCCGGGCCAGCGGCCGATAGTGATATTTGTCGGCCGCATCGACGTAGAAGAACGGATGCACGAAGATGATGTCGTAGGTCTGCTCGGCGAGCTCGTCGGCGAATCTCTCGGCGTTCGACTTGGTTTTCAGATAGACCGGCCGCTCCAAGTCGGCCGCGAAGCTGGCAGCGACCGGACCGAAGATGCGGTCGATGGCCGGCACCGGCAGATAGGGCATCACGCCCAGGCGGTAGCCGTGGCCGAGATCCCCGGCCGCCCCGGAGCCGCCGCTGATCAGGACGATCGCGAGGCCCAGCAGCAGCATGCGGGCGAGCGCCCGGGGCCGATCGCCGGACGGGACCGGAGATGGCGCACCTCTCGGTGCGGGACAGGTGGGAGCCCCCGGGTTCGCTGTCGGGTCCAGCACGGGCGAGGTGTACACCACGAGTTTATATACGGACGAAAACGGCTCGCTGTATAGGTGACATGCCTGGACCCGGTCAAGCCGGCAGAGCCGGGCCTGCGGCGCCGGCGGCCGATGCGATCCGCGCTAGGCGAGGCCCGGACAAACGGTTAGGTTTGACCCGCCGGCGCGACAGGCCGGCCGGAGCCCAGCAGCATAGGACCCGAAGCGATGAAGATAGGGGTTCCCAAGGAACGCCGGGCCGGCGAGCATCGGGTCGCGGCCTCGCCAGATACCGTGAAGCGGCTGAGGGCGCAGGGCGTCGAGGTGCTGGTCGAGGCCGGGGCCGGCACCGGCGCCCGGTTCGGCGATCAGGCGTTCGCCGATGCCGGCGCCGTGCTGGTCGACGGCCCCCAGGCGCTGTCCCGGGACGCCGGCATCCTGCTCAAGGTCGGCCGCCCGCTGATGCCGGGCGAGGGCGATCTCGACGAGATGGCGCTGCTGCGGCCGGGGCAGGTCCTGGTCGGCATGCTCGAGCCCTACCAGCACCGCGACCAGGTCGAGGCCTACGCCGCGGCCGGCGTGATCGCCTTCGCGCTCGAGCTGTTGCCGCGCACGACCCGCGGCCAGGCCATGGACGTGCTCTCCAGCCAGGCCAACCTCGCCGGCTATCGGGCCGTGATCGACGGGCTCGCCGAGTTCGACCGGGTCATGCCGATGCTGATGACCGCCGCCGGCACGGTGCCGCCGGCCAAGGTGTTCGTGATCGGCGCCGGCGTCGCCGGGCTGCAGGCGATCGCGACCGCGCGGCGGCTCGGGGCCGTGGTCTCGGCGACCGACATCCGGCCCGCGGCCAAGGAGGAGATCGAGAGTCTCGGCGCCAAGTTCGTGGGCGTGGTCAAGGCGGACGCCGCGACCGCCGGCGGCTATGCCAAGGAGCTCTCGGACGAGGACAGAAAGCAGCAGGCCGAGATGGTCGCCAGGCACATCGCGGGCCAGGACCTGGTGATCACGACCGCGCTGATCCCGGGTCGGCCGGCGCCGCGGCTGGTCAGCCGGGCGATGGTCGAGAGCATGCGGCCGGGCTCGGTCCTGGTCGATCTCGCCGTCGAGAGCGGCGGCAACGTCGAGGGCAGCAAAGCCGGCGAGGTGGCCGAGGTCGGCGACGTCAAGATCGTCGGTCACGCCAACGTGGCCTCGCGGCTGGCGCCCGCGACCAGCTCCCTTTATGCCCGCAATCTGCTCAACTTCGTGACCCTGCTGATCGATCCCGAGAGCAAAGAGCTCAGGATCGACGAGGCCGACGATCTGATCAAGGGCACGCTGATCACCAAGGACGGCCAGATCGTGCATCCGGCCCTGACCCGCAGCCAAGCCGCCTGACGCCCCGGGAACCAACGATGACCGAGATCGATCCGACGGTCTTCAACCTGATCGTCTTCGTGCTGGCGATCTTCGTCGGCTATTACGTGGTCTGGAGCGTGACGCCGGCCCTGCACACGCCGCTCATGTCGGTGACCAACGCGATCTCGAGCGTGATCGTGGTCGGCGCGCTGATCGCGACCGGGGCGGGCGGCTTCAGCTTCTCGACCGTGATCGGGTTCTTCGCCGTCGTGCTGGCTGCGGTCAACATCTTCGGCGGCTTCACGGTCACCCAGCGCATGCTCCAGATGTTCAAGCGGCGCGGCTGAGGCGACCGGCCATGAACCTGAACGTCGTCGCGCTCGGCTATCTGGCCGCCGCGGTCTGCTTCATCCTGGCGCTGCGCGGCCTGTCGTCGCCGGTCACGGCCCGCCAGGGCAACCTGATCGGCATCGCCGGCATGGCGATCGCGATCCTGTTCACGCTGTTCCACCTGCCGAACGCCGGGGCCGGCAGCTACGTCGTGCTGCTGGTCGGGCTCGCGATCGGGGGTGCGATCGGCGTCGTGATCGCGCGCCAGATCAAGATGACGGCGATGCCGCAGCTGGTCGCCGCCTTCCACAGCCTGGTCGGCATGGCGGCGGTGCTGGTCGCGGCGGCGGCGCTGACCAACCCGGTCGAATTCGGGATCACCGATCCCGGCGGCTCGATCAGGGTCGCGAGCCGGCTCGAGATGGGGCTCGGCGCGATCATCGGCGCGATCACCTTCTCGGGCTCGGTGATCGCGTTCATGAAGCTGCAGGCCCTGATGCGGAGCGCCCCGATCCTTCTGCCCCAGCGGCACCTGATCAACGGCGGGACCGCGGTCCTGATCGTCATCCTTCTGGTCATCTTCGTCGCCGGCGCGAGCCATGCCGCCTTCTGGCTGATGACGCTGCTCGCGTTTGCGATCGGCTTTCTCCTGATCATCCCGATCGGCGGCGCCGACATGCCGGTCGTGATCTCGATGCTCAACTCCTACTCGGGCTGGGCGGCCGCCGGCATCGGCTTCACGCTGCACAACCCGATGCTGATCATCACCGGCGCTCTGGTCGGCTCCTCGGGCGCCATCCTGTCCTACATCATGTGCCACGCGATGAACCGCTCGTTCGTCAGCGTGATCCTCGGCGGCTTCGGCGAGACCGGAGCGGCGGTGGCGGATGTCGGCGACAAGGTGGTCAAGCCCGGCTCGGCCGAGGATGCCGCCTTCATCATGAAGAACGCGCGCTCGGTGATCGTCGTGCCGGGCTACGGCATGGCGGTCGCCCAGGCCCAGCATGCGGTCCGCGAGCTGATGAACTCGCTGACCGGCGAGGGCGTCGACGTCAAGTTCGCGATCCACCCGGTCGCCGGCCGCATGCCCGGGCACATGAACGTGCTGCTCGCCGAGGCGAACGTGCCCTACGACGTCGTGTTCGAGATGGAGCAGATCAACAACGACTTCCAGAGCACGGACGTCGCCTACGTGATCGGCGCCAACGACATCACCAATCCGGCCGCGAAGGAGGACCCGAGCTCGCCGATCTACGGCATGCCGGTGCTCGACGTCGACAGGGCCAAGGCGGTGTTCTTCGTCAAGCGCTCGATGGCCCCCGGCTACGCCGGCATCGACAACACGCTGTTCTACAAAGACAACACGATGATGCTGTTCGGCGACGCCAAGAAGATGACCGAAGAGATCGTCCGCGCGATGGAGTAGGGGCTCAGGCCGGCAGCAGCGCGCGCAGCTTGCCATAGGCCGCACGCATCGTGGCATGGTGCGCGGGCACGCGTCGGTAGATTTCGAGGGCAAGCGCTTCCTGATAGGTGTGCGAGGTCAGATTTCGATCTTTCAGGGCATCCAACCATCGCTGCTCATCGTCTAGCCAACCCTGCCGATATGCCCGCTGCAGGACAGTTTTGGGGCTGTTCATTCGCCTCGATTCCCTCACTTGCCAGAAGGCGACGTACGACCTTCCAGAACAGCTCAAAGGTGAACTCGAACCGCTGGATCGTGCCGTCGACGGCGAGCGGCTCGTCCTCGGGAACCGTGAGGGCCTCGCCGAGACGGTCGAGCGTGCGGCCGAGGTCGTCAAACAGCTGCTTGAGCGCGCGCTCGTTCATGGACGACGATGCCTTCCTCCAGGATTTGCTCGCGTAGATGCTCCGGCGCTTCCTCCATGCGGACGAGGTCGATGCCCAGGAGCGTGGGGGACTCTTCCTCGAAGTCCAGCGAAAGCTTCAGCCAGTCGTCGCGATCCATTCCCGGCGCCTCGATCGCGAGGTCGATGTCGGAGCGCTCGAAGTGGTCGCCGCAAGCGCGCGAGCCGAACAGCCAGACCCGTTCGACCGCCGGATGGGCGGCGAGGCGGCACGC
>DATAOG010000488.1:0-6486 GCA_036265855.1 Geminicoccaceae bacterium
ATCCAGATCGGGATCGGCAAGGTGCCTGCAGCCGTGCTCGGGGCCTTGCACGACCGACGCCGGCTCGGCCTGCACAGCGGGCTCGTGGCCGACGAGATCGCCGATCTGCACGCGGCCGGGGTCGTGGGCAAGATGGTCTGCACCGCCGCGATCGGGACCGCGAAGGTCTACGACTGGGCGGGCGAATGCCCCGATCTTCGTTTCGCGCCGGTGAGCCACACCCACGATCTCGCCGTGATCGCGGCGATCCCGAACTTCGTCGCGATCAACTCGGTCCTGTCGGTCGATCTCGCGGGCCAGGCGAACGCCGAGATGGTCGACGGCCGCCAGGTCAGCGGCACCGGCGGCCTGCTCGATTTCGTGCGCGGCGCGCGCGCCTCGCAAGACGGCCGCTCGATCCTGGCGCTACCCTCGACCGCCGCCGGTGGCGGGGCGTCGCGAATCGTGGCCAGACTCGGCGAGCGCGATGTCGTGAGCTGCCCGCGGGCGGATGCCGACATCGTGGTCACCGAGCACGGGATCGCGGAGCTGCGCGACCGGTCGCTTGAGGAGCGGGCCGACGCCCTGATCAGGCTCGCCGCGCCGGCTTTCCGGGAGGAGCTCGCAAGGGCGTGGCGCGCCCGTTGAGGACCCGGAGCGGGTAGAGAGCGGGCGCTAGTCCGCCAGCAATTGCCTGGCGATGATCAGGCGCTGGATCTCGTTGGTGCCCTCGCCGATGCAGAGCAAGGGCGCGTCGCGATAGTAGCGCTCGATCGGGTAGGCCTTGGAATAGCCGGCGGCGCCGTGGATCCGCATCGCCTCCAGGCTGTTCTCGAGCGCCGCCTCGGAGGCGAAGTATTTGGCCATGCCGGCGGCGAGGTCGGAGCGCTCGCCGCGGTCGTAGGCCTCGGCAGCGGCGTCGGTCAGCAGCCGGGCGGCCTCGGTCCGGGTCGCCATCTCGGCGAGCTTGAGCTGGATCGCCTGATGTTCTGCGATCGGCTTGCCGAAGGTCTTCCGGACCTTGGCATAGCGGAGCGAATCCTCGAGCGCGGCTTTGGCGAGACCGACGCCGCGGGCGGCGACGTTGATCCGGCCGAGCTCGAGGCCGGCCATGACCTGAGCAAAGCCCTGGCCCTCGACGCCGCCGATCAGGCGGTCGGCCTGAACCGCGTAGTCGTCGAAGAAGAGCTCGGCCGACTCGATCCCGTGGTAGCCGAGCTTCGCCAGCTTTGGCCCGACCCGGAAGCCCGGGCCCTTCTCGGCGAGGAACAGCGACATGCCGCGATGGCGCGGCTCGGCCGCCGGGTCGGTCTTGACCAGAAGCGCGAAGCAGGATCCGCCGATGCCGTTGGTGATCCAGGTCTTGGCGCCGTTGATCAGGTAGTGCTCGCCCTGGCGCACGGCGCGCGTCCGGATCGCCTGCAGGTCGGTGCCGGCGTCGGGCTCGGTCAGCGCCAGCCCGCCCCTGAGCTCGCCGGCCGCAAAGCGGGGCAGGAAGGCCTGCTTCTGGGAGCCGGTGCCGAAGCGCTGGACGATCTGGGCCATGATCAGATGGGTGTTGAAGTAGCCGGGCAGCGCGATCCAGACCTCGGCGATCATGGCGACGATCCGGGCATAGGTCAGCGCCGACAGGCCGAGCCCGCCATGTTCGGGCGCAACGGTCGCGCCGAACAGGCCGAACGTCTTCATCTGCTCGATCAGCTCGGGCGCACAAGTGTCCGTCCGCTCGAGCTCCATCGCGCGCGGGCGGACGTCGCGCTCGAGCCAGCGCCCGATCGCATCGAGGATCGGTCGCTCCTCGGAAGCGGAACCCTTGGCCAACGCTTCAGGCCTCGGGCCGCTCGATGCCCAGGATCTTGTCCTCGACCGCGTGGCCGCGCTTGGGGATCAGCATGGTGCGCTTGAAGGTCATGACCAGCGTGCCGTCGGCCTTGTACGCGCGGGTCTCGATCGTGACGATGCCCTGGGTCGGGCGCGATCTCGATTCGCGCTTCTCCAGCACCTCGGATTCGGCGTAGAGCGTGTCGCCGTTGAAGACCGGCGCCGGCATCACGATGTCGGTCCAGCCGAGGTTCGCGATCGCCTTCTGGCTCACGTCCGAGACGCTCATGCCGGTGACCACGGCGAGCGTCAGCGCGCTGTTGACGATCGGCTCGCCGAACTCGGTGTGGCGGGCGTACTCGCGATCGAAGTGGAGCGGGTGCTGGTTCATCGTCAGAAGTGTGAACCAGGTGTTGTCGGCCTCGGTGATCGTGCGGCCAGGGCGGTGCTCGTAGATGTCGCCGACCGTGAAGTCCTCGAGATGGCGGCCGTAGGACTCGCGCCAGCGCTTTTCCCCGACTCTGACGGCATCCGCGACCATGGAGCCTCCCTCACGTCCGGCCGATCGCGGCGGCGAGCGCCAGCGTGCGCCTGGCGATCCGCACGACCGGGATCTCGATCAGCTTGCCGTCGAGCAGCGCGAGGCCGTCCGGGGCCGCCTCGAAGGCCGCGATCACCCGCCGGGCATAGGCGATCCGCTCGGGGCCGGGGGTGAAGACGCCGTTGATCACCGGCAGCTGCTTGGGATGGATCGCGGCCTTGCCGGTGAAGCCCAGCGCCTGCACCAGGCGGCATTCCTCGAGCAGGCCCGCCTCGTCCTCGAGGTCGAGCCAGGGCACGTCGATCGCATCCAGGCCGTGGCTCGCGGCCGCATGCACGACGCGGCTCCGGGCGTAGAGCATCGAGGTGAAGTCGATCGCCGAGCCGAGCTCGGCCGCCATGTCGATCGCGCCGAACAGCAGCGATCTGATCCTGGACGATGCGCCGGCGATCGCCTGGACCTGATCGAGCCCGGGATTGCTCTCGATGATCACGTGCAGAGCGATCGGCCGGGCGGCCCGGCCGAGCAGCGCCGCGACGATCCGGACCTCGTCCGCGGCCTCGACCTTGGGCAGCATGATGCCGTCGGGCGGGCTCGGATGCTCGAGGATCGCGAGCAGGTCCTGGAGGCCGAACGGCGTGCGCAGCGAGTTGATCCGGAGCACGCGTTCGACCCGGCCGGCGGCGCCGTCGAACAGCGGCATGGCGAGCGCCCGCGCCTGGTCCTTCTGGGGCGGGACGACCGCGTCCTCGAGATCGACCGTGACCATGTCGGGGCCGGCCGCGAGCGCCTTTGAGAACCGGTCCGGCCGGGTCCCGGGCACGAACAGGAAATTGCGCCGCGGCCGGATGTCTTGCTCGCTCATGCCCTCTCCCTGCGCGCCCGCTCCCCGCCACTAAGCATCAAACCCGGCCGGCTGCCAACCGCGCAAGGGTCAGCGACCGGTGCGTTTGACCGCCTGGATCGCGTCGTCGAGGGCGCCAAGAAAGCGGGACCGGTCCTGCCGGGTGAACGGGCGCCCGCCGCCCTGGGTCGCGCCTGCCTCGCGCAGCGCAGTCATCAGGTTGCGGCCGGCGAGATCGCTGCCGATCGAGGCCTCCGTGAACAGCCGGCCGTTGGGCGCGATCACCCGCGCACCCCGCCTGATGCAGCGAGACGCGAGCGGCACGTCCGCGGTGACCGCGATGTCGCCCGGCCCGATCCGCGCCGCGATCCAGTCGTCGGCGCGATCGAGCCCCTCGCCGACCACGACCCGGGTGACGAGCGGCTCGTCCGGGACCCGCAGCCAGGCGTTCGCGACCACCCAGACGCGAAGGCCGTAGCGGTCGGCGACCCGGTAGACCTCGTCCTTCACGGGACAGCCGTCGGCATCGACGTGGATCTCGAGCAGAGGGCGTCTCGCACACCGCGGGCGGGCCCCATTGACCGCCGCACCGAGCTTGCGCCACAGTCGCCGGGCACGCAAGCGATGCACCCTGGTCGAAAGCCCAAGCGATGCCTGATTTCCCGATCGTCGATGCGCATGTCCACCTCTACGATCCGGGCGTGCTCCACTACAGCTGGACCAAGGGCAACCCGGTGCTCGACCGGGCATGGCTCCTGCCCGACCTCGATCGGGCGCGCGGGCCGGTCCGGATCGAGACGATCGTGTTCGTCGAGGTCGCGGCCGATGCCGGCTTGTACCTTCAGGAGGCCTCCTACGTCGCCGGGCTCGCCGAGCGTGACCCGCGCGTTGGGGCGATGGTTGCGGCCGCCCCGCTCGAGCGCGGCGCCGCGGTCACCTCCGATCTGGAGAAGCTCGCCGCCCATGCGCTGACCCGCGGCATCCGGCGCCGGATCGAGGACGAGACCGAGGCCGGCTTCTGCCTCCGCCCGGGGTTCGTCGAGGGCGTCCGGCTGCTCGCCCGCTTCGATCTCGCGTTCGATCTCTGCGTCCGGCACTGGCAGCTTGCGGACGCGGTCGAACTCGTGCGCCGCTGCCCCGGGATCAGGATCGTGCTCGATCATATCGGCAAGCCGCCGATCCGGGAAGGCGTGATGGACCCGTGGCGCAGCCACATCAAGGCCTTATCGGAGCTGCCTGACGTCTGGTGCAAGCTCTCCGGCGTGGTCACCGAGGCCGACCGCGAGCATTGGACGCGCGACCAGCTCCGCCCCTACGTCGACCACGTGATCGAATGCTTCGGCTTCGATCGCCTGATGTACGGCTCCGACTGGCCGGTCTCGGAGCAGACCCACCGCTACCCCGAGTGGGTCGCGATCCTCGACGAGGTCACCGCCGGCTGCTCGGCCGACGAGGTCCGACGGCTGTTCCGCGAGACCGCGATCGGCTTCTACCGCCTCGACCGGGCTTCCGACGCGATCCGTTGAGCCGGCCCGCGCCGGCGGGTAAGAAGCGCTTTCAGGCATCGTCGAGCGGAACAAGCGAATGCAGCTGCCCCTGGAAGGCCTGCGCATCCTCGCGGTCGAGCAGTACGGCGCCGGGCCCTACGGCACGACCCATCTGGCCGACATGGGCGCCGAGGTGATCAAGCTCGAGCACCGGACGAGCGGCGGCGACATGGCGCGCGGCGTCGGGCCCTATTTTCTGGGCGACGACGACAGCCAGTTCTACCAGAGCCTCAACCGGAACAAGCGCTCGCTGACCCTCGATCTGAAGCACCCCAAGGGCCGCGAGATCTTCGAGAAGCTCGCGGCCGGCGCCGATGGCCTGTTCGGCAACCTGCGCGGCGACCAGCCGGAGAAGCTCAGGCTCCGCTACGCCGATCTCGCGCCGATCAATCGGAAAATCGTCTGCGCCCATCTCTCGGCCTACGGCCGCGACGGATCGAGAAAGGGTTGGCCTGGCTACGACTACCTGGTGCAGGCCGAGTGCGGTTTTCTCGAGCTGACCGGCGAGCCGGGCGGGCCGCCCTCGCGTTTCGGCCTGTCGATGGTCGATTTCATGACCGGCATGACCGCGGCGTTCGCGCTGATGTGCGGCCTGCACGCCGCGCGCGCGACCGGGGTCGGGCGGGACGTGGACGTGAGCCTGTTCGATGTCGCGCTCCATCAGCTGAGCTATCCGGCCGCCTGGTATCTGAACGAGGGGCTGGTCACGACGCGGCTGCCGCGCTCGGCGCACCCCTACCTCGTGCCCTCGCAGCTCTACCGGACGCGGGACGGCTGGATCTTCTTGATGTGCCAGACCCAGAGATTCTGGGAGCTGCTCTGCGATCGGATCGGCCGGCCGGAGCTCGCGCTCGATCCGACGTATCGCGACCAGGCCGCCCGCCACGCCAACCGCGACCGGCTGACCGAGGTGCTGGACGGGGTGCTCGCCGCCAGAACGACCGCCGAATGGCTCGAGATCCTGGGCGGCGCCGTGCCCTGCGCGCCGGTCCACGATCTGCAGCAGGCGCTGGAGAACCCGTTCGTGGCCGAGCGCGGCGGCGTGCAGGCGCTGGACCATCCCGATCGCGCTCGCCTCAAGCTGGTCTCGAGCCCGATCCGGATGGGCGCGCAGGTGCCGGCCCGCCCGGCGCCGAAGCTCGGGGAGGACACGGACGAGCTGTTGCGGGAACTCGGCTACGCTCCCGCCGAGATCGACGCCTTGCGCGCGGCGGGGGTCGTCTGAGCGAGTTGATGCGCAGCGCCGGGGGCTCAAGCCTGTCGCCGCGCTCGAGATCCGACCGCATCTTGCCGGATCGCTCACGGTGCCTGCGGCGTGAGCCCCCGAGCATTGCCGCAGGCCGGGATCTTGAATGCGGCATCAACCAAAAGCTCACCTTTTTGGCCTTAACCCTTTGCTCGTATGGTCCATGCGACCCTGGGACTCCATCCCGCTCGCACAAACCGGAAACGCGGAGACCATGGTCGCATGGACCACTGAGCAGGGGCAGGGTGAGCAGAAGCGGTTGACGAATGGTTTACAGATCGCATGAAGTCTTGCCCGCAGATGGCGATAGTTCCCGCGGCCTCCGGGACCTGGCGGCGGGTTCGGTAATAGCGTCCTGGCCAGGGACATCGAAATGCGAAAGGAATGCTCCGCTGCCGCCAACTCGGACGACGCTCATTCCGGGCGCCGCCATCGGCCGTCGGAGTGGCCAGGGCCCTGTGGACGGAGCTCGCCATTGCCTGGGTGGCAGGGACCGCCGATCGAGCTC
>DATAOG010000489.1:0-3853 GCA_036265855.1 Geminicoccaceae bacterium
GCGAGCGCAGCCGTCGCGACTGGCGATCACGGCGCACCACAAACGTGTTCTCGTTGGGCTCCGCCTCCCGAGTTCTCGCGCTTGGGGCGCGTTTGCGCGGGATGGTAGTAGGCGGTGTCGACGGCAGCAAGACTTTGCCGCGCAGCGCCGCCGATTTTGCGCTACGGTCGCGGCGCCGGTACGGGAGCCTCGAGCGTGGAGCCCAGCCATGGTGGTCGATGACGCGGTGATCGAGACGGCGCGCGCCAAGCTTTATGCGGCGGTGCTGTCGGACGTATTGGATCAGCTCGGCTACCGCCACCAGGTGCTGCCGCCGCAGATCCGGCCGCTCGACGAGGCGCTGGTCCTGGTGGGCCGCGCCCGCACCGCCCTGTACCGGGATGTTTACCATGTGCCGCGCGGCCACAATCCCTACGCGCTGGAGATCGCGCTGATCGACGACCTCCAGCCCGGCGACGTCCCGGTGCTCGGCTGCGGCGGCTCCGGCCGGATCGCGCCCTGGGGCGAGCTCCTGACCACCGCCAGCCGGGCGCGCGGCGCGACCGGCTGCGTCACCGACGGCCTGGTGCGCGACATCAAGATGATCCGGAAGCTGCAGTTCCCGGTCTTCCACGGCGGCATCGGCCCGCTCGATTCCAAGGGTCGGGGCGAGGTCGCGGCGATCGACGTGCCGATCGAGTGCGCGGGCATCACGGTCAATCCGGGCGACCTCGTGTTCGGCGATGCCGACGGCGTGCTGGTCGTGCCGCAGCCGGTCGTCAAGCAGGCCTTGACCCGGGCTCTCGAGAAGGTCGAGGGCGAGGACCGGACGCGGGCCGAGCTGGAGCGGGGCGCCAGGCTCGCCGACGTGTTCGCCAAGTACGGCATCCTCTGAGACGGCCGCTGGCCGAGGAGCGATCATGACCGACCTTGCAACCACGCTCGGCCACCGGCCGGGTGCGCGCGTGCTGATCCCGCACGTCGACGATGTCGCGGTCTGCCACGGCGCCAACCGCGCGTTCGTCGAGCTTGCCGGCAAGGGCTTCGTCACTACCGGCTCGGTCATGGTGCCCTGCGCCTGGTTCCCGGAGATCGTGGCGCTGGCGAAGGCGCGGCCGGAGCTCGATCTCGGCGTCCACCTGACGCTGACCAGCGAGTCCCGGGCCTGCCGCTGGCGCCCGATCTCGACCACCGCGCGCGCCTCCGGCCTGATCGATGACGAGGGCTACATGTGGCCCGACGTCCCGGCGCTCCGGCGCCACGCCCACAAGGGCGCGGTCGAAGCCGAGTGCCGGGCGCAGATCGAGACGGCGCTCGCCGCCGGGCTCGACCTCACCCACATCGACACCCACATGGGCGCCGCGGCGGCGCCCGAGTTCGTCGACCTCTACCTGAAGCTCGGCCAGGAATTCCGCCTGCCGGTCCTGCTGCCGCGCGAGAGCGCGACCTACAGCTCCGTGCTCGACATGGGCCCACTCGATCCGGATCTCGATCGGCGGCTGATCGCCGAGCTGAGCGCGCAGGGCGCGCCTCTGGTCGACCGGTTCGCGATGGGGCTGGCGCTCCAGCATCGCCCCTGCGGCCAGGCCTGGCGGCGGCTGGTCCAGGAGGCCGGGCCGGGCGTCACTTATCTCTCGCTCCATTGCAGCGCGCCCGGCGAGATCGAGCGCCTGCACCCGAGCGACGCCAGGTTCCGGATCGCCGAATATGAGCTGCTCCAGGATCCGGGCTTTCTTGGCTGGCTCGCCGGCCAGAAGGTGCTGCTGACCGGTTTTCGGCCGATCCGCGAAGTCTGGCGCAGCTGGCTCACCGCCGGCTGAGCGCGGCGACCCGCGGTAAAGTTGCAGGGCAGCCATGCGAATCCCGCGATGGTGGCGAGCTCAGGCCACCATTTATTGACGCCCCTGTGCTAGCTTGCGCCCGAATCGCCTGGGGTCCGCCCGAATGTCCGCTGTCTCGATGAGTCGACCGAGGCTCGCCGCCCCGGCCGCGCCGGCCGTCGCCATGCCGCTGGTCGGCGCCGGCCTCGGTCTCGGGGCGCTCGCCTTCGCCCTGTTCACGGTCATGGACACGACCATCAAGTGGCTGAGCGCCGGCTATCCGGTGCACGAGCTCCTGTTCACCAATGCTTTGTTCGGGCTCGTGCCGGTCGCGGTCACGACGCTGCGCCGGGGCGGACTTGCCCGGCTCCGCACCCGGCGCCTGCACCTCCATGTGCTGCGCGGCGTGCTCGGCATGGGCGGCGGCGGCTGTGCCTTCTTCGCCTATAGCCGGCTGCCGCTCGCCGACGCCTACGCGATGATCTTCGCGACCCCGCTGCTGATCACCGCGCTCTCGGTGCCGATTCTCGGCGAGCAGGTCGGCTGGCGCCGCTGGTCGGCGATCGCGGTCGGCTTCGCGGGCGTGCTGATCATGCTCCGGCCCGGGGTCGCGCCGATCGGCCCGGGCTCGCTCGCAGCGCTCGGTGCGGCGTGCTTCTCGGCGGTCGCGATCCTGCTCGTGCGCAAGCTCAGCGCGACCGAGAGCACCGCCAGCATCGCGCTCTACAGCAATCTCACCGTGATCCTGGTGATGGCGATGCTGCTGCCGGCGGGCGGCATGCTGCCGAGTGCCGGCGACTTCCTGCTGATGGCCGCGGCCGGGCTGATCGGCGGCACGGCGTTGCTGGTGCTGATCGCCGCCTACCGGCGCGCGCCCGCGGCGCTGGTGGCGCCGTTCCAGTACAGTCAGATGCTCTGGGCGGTCCTGCTCGGGTTTCTGATCTGGGGCGATGTGCCCGACCCGGGCAAGCTGGTCGGCGCGCTGATCGTGGCCGCGAGCGGCCTGTTCGTGGTCTACCGCGAGACCGCGCTCGGCCGCCGCCCGACCGCGTCGCTGCACCCCAACGCCCGCGCCCCGCGGCCGACCGAGGCTAGCGCGGCTTGAGCCCGAGCAACGCGCGCGCCTCGGCGGGCGTGGCGACGCTCCGGCCGAGCAGCTCGACCAGCTGCACCGCCCGCTCGACCAGCGCGGCATTCGACGGCGCCAATACCCCTTTGCTGAGGTAGAGATTGTCCTCGAGACCGACGCGCACGTGACCGCCGAGCAGACAGGCCTGGGCCACGATCGGGAACTCCATGCGGCCGATGCCCATCGCCGCCCACATCGCATCGGCCGGCAGCAGCGACTTGGCGTAGAGCAGCGTCTCCGGGGTCGCGGGAAAGCCGTTGCGGATGCCGAGCACGATCTGGAACAGGGGCGGCCGTGCGAGCACGCCGTCCGCGAGCAGCTGATGGGCGAGCTGGAGGTCGCCGGAATCGAACACCTCGAGCTCGGGCAGCACGCCGGCGCCGCGGATCGCCTCGGCCATGATCTTCGCGTTGCGCGGCGTATTGATCACGACCGCGCTGCCGAACCACATCGTGTTGAGGTCGAGCGAGCAGATCTCTGGCTTCAGCGCCAGCACGTGCTCGACCCGCCGCTCCGGCCGCACCAGCGTGGTGCCGGGCGCCGCCACCTTGGGATCGTCGTCGCTCGGGACGAAGCGTCCCCCGGGCCCGGTGGTCAGATTGATGATCAGGTCGGTCTCGCTCGCGCGGATCCGTTCGACCACCTCCCGGTAGTGCTCGAGCGCCATCGACGGCTCCCCGGTTCGCGGGTCGCGCACGTGGATGTGGGCGACCGCGGCGCCGGCCCTGGCGGCATCGAGCGCGGCGGTCGCGATCTGTGCCGGGGTGATCGGCAGATTCGGGTGCTGCCCGGGCCTAGTCAGATTGCCCGTGACCGCGCAGGTGATGATCACCTTATTTGCCATGCGTCGCTCCCCTCGCTCGCGTCCTTGAGCTTTGCGCCATGCTCGCCCGAGCCCAGGCCCTAGTCCAGCACGATGAGCGCC
>DATAOG010000490.1:0-1887 GCA_036265855.1 Geminicoccaceae bacterium
CGCTGGCCGTAGGCGCCGATCAGCACGTCCTGCTCGCGGAGCGCGCTCGAGACGTCGGCGGCGCTCATCCGGCCCTCGACCTCGAACCAGACGATGTTGGTCTCGACACTTCCCGGATCGATCGCGACGCCCGGGATCTCGGCCAGGCCCTCGGCGAGATGGCGGGCATTCGCGTGATCCTCGGCCAGCCGCTCGACGTGGTGGTCGAGCGCGTAGAGGCAGGCGGCCGCGATGATCCCGGCCTGGCGCATGGCGCCGCCGATCTGCTGCTTGACCCGCCAGGCCTCGTGGATGAAGGCCTTCGGCCCGGCGAGCACGGCGCCGACCGGGGCGCCCAGCCCCTTGGAGAAGTCGATCCAGAGCGAATCGAACGGGGCCGCATAGTCGGCGGCCGGGGTGCCGCTCGCGACCACCGCGTTCATCAGCCTTGCACCGTCCATGTGGCAGGCTAGCCCGTGCTCCCTTGCGACGCCGGTGACCTCGTGGATCCGGGCGAGCGGCCAGACCGCGCCGCCGCCGACGTTGGTCGTGTTCTCGACCTCGAGCAGCCGCGAGCGCGGCGCATGGCGGAAGGCCAAAGGATGGATCGCGGCGCGCACCTGGTCGGCGGTGAACATGCCGCGCTCGCCCTCCAGCCCGCGCAGCATGACGCCCGCGAGCGCCGCCGGCCCGCCGGACTCGGCGAAGATCGGATGCGCCGTGGCGGCAAGGATGATCTCGTCGCCCTGGCGGCAATGGACGCGGGCCGCGATCTGATTGCACATCGTGCCGGACGGCAGATAGACCGCGGCCTCCTTGCCGAGAAGTTCCGCGACCCGCTCGCAGAGCGCATTGACCGTCGGGTCGAGCATCGCCTGCTCGTCGCCGACCTCGGCCTCGGCCAGCGCCCGGCGCATGCCCGGCGTCGGCTTGGTGCGGGTGTCGCTGTAGAGGTCGATCATGCCGGCACGAGCTCCTGCCGGCGCGCCTCCACCGCACTGGCGACCGGCTCTTTGCGCAGCCAGACCGCGGTGTCATGGAACACGGCACCGCCGCCCGGGGGTGCCGCCTCGGCGCTGATCAGCGCGTTGATCCCGAGGCCCTCCTCGAAGGCGGCGTTCGGCCAGATGCTCTCGACCACGAGCACGCCACGCTGCTGACCGTCCTTGAGCAGGGCGTGCAGGACCACCGTGCCGCGCTCGTTGCCGAGCCGGACCCGGTCGCCCGCGCCGATCCCAAGGCGCGCGGCGTCCTCGGGATGGACCAGCACGGTCGGCCGGCCCTCGCGCCGTACCGAGGTCGCCATCTCGGTGAAGCTGGTGTTGAGAAAATTGCGCGCGGGCGCCGCGACCAGCCGGAACGGCCGGCCCTCGTCGATCTCGTCGATGATCGCGAAGTGGTCCGGCAGCTTCGGCATTCGGGCGTGGTCGCGACCCAGGCGCGACCAGTCGGGCTTGTACTGGAACCTGCCGGAGGGGGTCGGGAAGCCGTCCAGGTGGTGCGCGGTCCGGTAGTCGGGCATGGCCTCAAAGCCGCCCGCGGCATCGACGGTCGCGGCATCGGGCCAGCCCGAACGCTGCAGAAGATCGTCGATCAGCTGCCACTCGGTCATCGCGAAGCCCGGATGCGGCGGGGCGCCGAGGCGCCTCGCGAGCTCGCAGATCACGAAGTGGTTGGTCCGGCACTGCCCATGGGGCTCGAAGATCTTGCGCGCGATCTGCATCCGCGTGTGGCCGGAGGCCTGGTAGATGTCGTCGTGCTCGAGGAACATGGTCGCCGGCAGCATGACATCCGCCATCTGCGCGGTCTCGGTCAGGAACTGCTCGTGCATGCAGACGAACAGATCCTCGCGCGCGAAGCCGCGGCGCACCTTGTCGAGCTCGGGTGCCACGCACATCGGGTTGGTGT
>DATAOG010000491.1:0-3171 GCA_036265855.1 Geminicoccaceae bacterium
CGGTGTACGCCGAGTTGCCCGATACCCCTTGGACCATCGAGCCGGTCGTCAGGTCAGCGAAAGTACCCGCGATCGTGAAGTCGACATCGGCTGCGCCACTGTCGGCAAAGCCGCCGGTGCCGTTCAGCGTCCAGGTCGAGATCGGCGCCGGTACCACCAGCGTGACCGACCGCGCCGGCTCGAGCGCGGCAATTTGCGCCGCGCTGAGCTGCACATTCCAAAGCCTGACGTGGTCGAAGAGGCCGACCGCATTGGCCTCCGGCCCGGGGAACACGGCCAAGTATTTGACGGCCGCGTTGTTCCATCCGTTCGTGTTGGCCGCGATCGTGGCAGCCGGGTACGCAGCGCCATCAACGAAGATCTGGGCGCCGGCGGCGCCGAGGCTCACATCGATGCGTCGAGCGGTTCCGACCGGGAACCTGGCGCCGGTGATGCCATTGGTGCCCTCGAAGAAGCGCAATACCCCGTCGCCGCCGACGTGGTAGCCGCGCAGCAGGCCATTGGCGAGCACCTCGATCGACAGGTCGCCGATCGCGGTGCCGTCACCGATCGCGAACAGCACATGCTTCGCGGCCATGGAATTGCGCTGGTAGTAGAAGCTCAGCGTCAGGGCGCCGAGATTGTGCGCCGCCTGGCTCGTGGGCAGCGTGGCGTAGGCGCCGGTGCCAGCGTTGCAAGCGGACGTGCCGCCGACGCCGGACACCAGCGAGCCTGTGGTCAAGTCGGTCCAACTGCCGACGATCGTCATATTGACCGCAGCCGGCCCGCTGTCGTTGAAGCCGCCGGTGCCGTCGAGGGTCCATGTGGAGATCGGCGTCGGCACCTTGGCCGCCGCCGAGGCCGCACTCAGGGAATCCCGCGGATCCTGGATGATCTGCATCAAAGCCTCCTCGCTATGTCCACGCCGGCTGACCGGCGCCGTCAAATCGTCTGCCCGGGCAAATGGCCCTCGTTGGCGCCCTCGTCGGGCACGCACAGGCTGCGCGCAGGCGCCGCCGCTGTCAATCAGAAATAGAGTGGCCAGTCACGAGCCATCCGGCTCCCACGACAGCCTCCCCCATTCGCCGAGTTCAGTCCTTGACATAGGGCGTGCCGAGCGCCGTCGGGGCGCTCTCGGTATGCGCGCGCAGCAGGACCAGCAGGGTCAGGAGATAGGGCAGCATCAGCAGGACCTCGTAGGGCAGCCAGGGCAAATTCAGCGCCTGGAGGCGAAACTGCAGCGCAGTGGCACAGCCAAACAGCAGCGCGCCGGCGAGCGCCAGGCCCGGCCGCCAGCGCGCGAAGATCACCAGCGCCACGGCGATCCAACCCCGCCCCGCGGTGATGCCTTCCTTGAAGATACCGAGCTGCGCCACGGTCAGCACGGCCCCGCCCAGGCCGGCAAGCGCGCTCCCGATCAGCACGGCGGCGTAACGGGTACGGACGACATCGATCCCGGATGTGTCGGCGGCCGTCGGATGCTCGCCGACCGCTCGCAGCGCCAACCCCCAGCTGGTTCGGAACAAGAGGAACCAGACGCCGACCAGGATCGCGAGGCTGAGATAGGTCGCGGGGTCCTGCGCGAACATCACCTGGCCCACGACCGGCAGGTCCGCAAGCCCCGGCACCGGGGCCGGCGCCATCTGGGCAATGTGTGCCGTCAGGCTGCCGAACTGCTGGCGATAGATGTAAGCGGTCGCTCCCTGCCCGAGCGCCACCAGCATGATGCCGGCCACGACCTGATCAGTCCTCAGCGAGACGCTGAGCGCGGCCATCAGGAGGCCCATGGCCGCCCCGGCCAGGATCCCAGCACCCAACCCCAGCCACGGCGCGAGGCCCACGCTCGCCGGTGGCAGGGCCTGCTCGGCCCAGCTCGTGGCCATGAAGCCGCCGAGCGCCCCGGTCAGCATGACCCCCTCGAGGCCGAGGTTGAGCACCCCCGCCCGCTCGGTCACGATCTCGCCCAAGGCGGCGAGCAGGGTCGGGATGGCAAGCCGGACGCCGGCTGCGAGCGTCCCGACCAGAAAGGCCATCGTGAGCAGCGAAGCGGGCGCGCTCACGGGTCGGGCCACCAGCGACGCGCGAGCGCGTCGGCGATCAGCATCGCCAGGATGATGACGACCTGGAGCACCTGGGCGAGCGCGATCGGCAGGCCCCGACCGGTATGCATGCTCTGCGTGCCGATGGTCAGGAGCGCGAAGAACGAGGCGGCAAGCAGCACCCCTGCCGGGTGCAACCGACCGAGCAGCGCCACCAGGATCCCGGTGAAGCCATAATCGCCGGAGATGCCGTCCTTGAGGCGGGCGTGGATCGCGCTCACTTCGATGATCCCGGTGAGGCCGGCGAGCGCGCCGCTACACAAAAAGGCGAGCGCGATGCCGGCCTGCACGTTCATGCCGGTGGCATGGGCGACGCCGGCGCTCGAGCCGATCGCGCGCAGCCGGAAGCCGAAGGTCGTCTTCCAGAGCAGGACGTAGACTGCGGGCACGAGCAGGAGCGCGATCAGGACCCCGAGGTGGATGCGGCCGCCCGGGAGCGTCGGCAGTCGGGCCGCACCCTCGAGCCTGGCGCTCTGCGGCAGGAAGCTCGTCGGGTCGCGCAAGGGCCCGCGCGCCAAATACGACACCGTATAGATCGCCACGAAGTTGAGCATGATCGTCGCAATGATCTCATTGACCGAGAAAGCGAGCTTGAGCCAGGCGGCGACCCCCGCCCAGAGCGCACCGCCAACGAGGCCGGCCGCGAGCATGAGCGGGATCAGCAGCCAGGCGGGCAGGCTCGCCTGGCCGAGCAGCCCGACCACCGTTCCGGCCAGTGCGCCCATGAAATACTGGCCCTCGCCGCCGATGTTCCAGATCCGACTGCGGAACGCCACGACCAGGCCAAGGCTCATGGTAAGCAGCGGGGCGGCCTTGAGGGCCGTCTCGGTCAGCTGGCGCGGCCCGCCGAGCGCGCCCTGTACGAGCGCCGCGTAAGCGGCAAGCGGGTCCGCGCCCGAGGCCGCGATGATGAGCGCGCCGACGAGGAGCCCGACCCCGGCGCCGACCAGGGGGGCAACGAGCGCGCGGGTCATGCCAGCGCCGCAGGCGCCGGCTGCCGGCCCCCCATGAGCAATCCAAGTTCCGAAGCGCGCGCCTCGACGGCAGCCCGCTCGCCTGCGATCCGTCCCTCGTAGAGCACGAGAATCCGATC
>DATAOG010000492.1:0-2981 GCA_036265855.1 Geminicoccaceae bacterium
GCTGATCGCCCAGAGCGCGAGTCTCGCGGCGCGGCTGCCGTTCATTCACTTCTTCGACGGCTTTCGGACCTCGCACGAGATCAACAAGATCACGCTGCTCTCGGACGATGAGGTCCGGGCGATGATCGACGACGACCTCGTGCTTGCCCATCGCCGGCGGGCGCTCAACCCGGACCACCCGTTCATCCGCGGCACGGCGCAGAACCCGGACGTCTTCTTCCAGGCGCGCGAGACCGTGAACCGGTTCTACGCAGCAGTGCCCGGCATCGTCGAGCGAACGATGGCAAGGTTCAAGGCGCTCACCGGCCGCGAATACCGGCTGTTCGAATACTTCGGCCATCCGGAGGCCGAGCGGGTGGTCGTGCTGATGGGCTCGGGCGCCGAGGCCGCGCGCGAGACCGTGGACCACCTGACCGCCCGGGGCGAACGGGTGGGCGTGCTCCAGGTGCATCTGTACCGGCCGTTCTCGGCCGCGCATTTCGTGGCCGCGCTGCCGGCCGGCGTGCGCTCGCTCGCGGTGCTCGACCGGACCAAGGAGCCCGGCGCGATGGGCGAGCCCTTGTACCTCGACGTGGTCGCGGCGCTCGCCGAGGTCCGGGCCGAAGGCGGGCTCGAAGGTCGGGGCGGAGCGCGGGTGCTCGGCGGCCGCTACGGGCTCTCGTCCAAGGAATTCACGCCCGCGATGGTCAAGGCCGTGCTGGACGAGATCGGCAAGGAGCGGCCGAAGAATCACTTCACCATCGGGATCACGGACGACGTCGGGGGCACGAGCCTGCCCTACGATGCCGGCTTCGACATCGAGCCCGAGACGACCACGCGCGCGATGTTCTTCGGGCTCGGCGCCGACGGCACGGTCGGCGCCAACAAGAACTCGATCAAGATCATCGGCGATGATCCCGCTTTCTACGCCCAGGGCTACTTCGTCTACGATTCCAAGAAGTCAGGCTCGCGCACGGTCTCGCATCTGCGGTTCGGGCCCGAGCCGATCCGCTCCACCTATTTGATCCTGCACGCCAACTTCATCGGCTGCCATCAGTTCCATTTTCTTGAGCAGATCGACGTGCTCGGACGGGCGGCGCCGGGCGCAGTCTTTCTTTTGAACAGCCCGCACGGGCCTGACGAGGTCTGGCAACAGCTGCCGCGCGAGGTCCAGGCGCAGATCCGGGAGAAGCGCCTGCGCTTTTTCGTCATCGACGCCTACGAGGTCGCCCGCGGCGCCGGCATGCACGGCCAGATCAACACCGTCATGCAGACCTGCTTCTTCGCGATCTCGGGCGTCATGCCCAAAGACCAGGCGATCGCAAAGATCAAACGCGCCATCGAGAAGTCGTATGGCAAAAAGGGCGGCGAGGTGGTCCGCCAGAACTTCGCCGCGGTCGATGCCGCGCTCGCGCACCTGCACGAGGTGCAGATCCCGGACGCGCCCGTGAACGGCCATGCCCGGCCATCGCTCGTGCCGGGCGATGCGCCCGAATTCGTGCGCAACGTCACCCAGATGATGATGGCCGGGCGCGGCGACGAGCTGCCGGTCTCGGCCTTGCCGGTCGATGGCACCTACCCGCCCGGCACCGCCGCCTTCGAGAAGCGCAACATCTCCGATCTCGTGCCGGTCTGGGAGCCGGACATCTGCATCCAGTGCGGCAACTGCAGCTTCGTCTGCCCGCATAGCGTGATCCGCTCGAAGTTCTACCATCAGAGCGCCCTCGAGGACGCACCGGGAAGCTTCAAATCGGCGCCGATCGATGCCCGCGGCTTTCCGGAGACACGCTACACGCTCCAGATCTACGTCGAGGACTGCACCGGCTGCGGGCTCTGCGTCGAGGTCTGCCCGGCCAAGAGCAAGGAGCGGACCGGCTTCAAGGCAATCAACCTCAAGGACAAGGCGGCCGATCTCGGACCCGACCGCGCGGCGATCGGATTCTTCGAGACCTTGCCCGTGAACGACCGCAGCCGGGTCGATTTCTCGACCGTCCGCGGCGCCCAGTTCCTGCAGCCGCTGTTCGAGTTCTCGGGCGCCTGCGCCGGCTGCGGCGAGACGCCCTACATCAAGCTCGTCTCGCAGCTGTTCGGCGACCGCATGATGGTCGCGAATGCCACCGGCTGCTCCTCGATTTACGGCGGCAACCTGCCGACCACGCCCTGGGCGAAGAACGCCGAGGGCCGCGGCCCGGCCTGGTCCAATTCGCTGTTCGAGGACAACGCCGAGTTCGGCCTCGGCATGCGCCTTGCCGCCGACAAGCACCAAGCGCTGGCCGCGGACCTCGCAAGCGCGCTGGCGCCGGAGGTGGGCGCCCGGCTGGTCGAGGAGATCCTCGCGGCGGAGCAGCGGACCGAGAGCCAGATCCACGCCCAGCGGGCCCGGGTCGCGGAGCTCCGGCAGCGGCTCGCGGAGCTCGCGGGCGAGCGGGCCAGGCAACTCCTGTCGGTCGCCGATCACCTGGTGCGCCGGAGCATCTGGCTGATCGGCGGCGACGGCTGGGCCTACGACATCGGCTCGGCCGGGCTCGACCACGTGCTCGCTTCCGGCCGCGACGTCAACGTGCTCGTGCTCGACACGGAGGTGTACTCCAATACCGGCGGCCAGATGTCGAAATCGACGCCGCTCGGCGCGGTCGCGAAGTTCGCCTACGCCGGCAAGCACGCGCCCAAGAAGGACCTGGCGCTGCAGGCGATCTCCTATGGCAATGTCTACGTGGCCAGGGTCGCCATGGGTGCCAACCCGCAGCAGACGCTCTTGGCGCTGCGCGAGGCCGAGGCCTACCCGGGCCCGTCCCTGATCCTCGCCTACAGCCATTGCATCGCGCATGGCATCAACATGCAAAAGGGCCTCCACCAGCAGAACCTCGCCGTGCATTCGGGCTACTGGCCGCTGCTGCGCTACAATCCCGAGGTCCGGCAGACCGGGGAAAACCCGTTCGTGCTCGATTCGCAGCGGCCGCGGGTGCCGTTCCGCGACTATACGGATGGCGAATTGCGCTACC
>DATAOG010000493.1:0-6922 GCA_036265855.1 Geminicoccaceae bacterium
GTCTCCCGCCGCGATCCGGGGTCAGCGACGGCGTTCCAGGTTAGGACGGAGGCACGCGAGAGCGCGCCGCCGCGCATAATCCCGGACCAGCTCCGCGCGCGGGAGAGGCGCCGTTCGGTCGCATCCTGCCGCGTGCCTGCCCGGTGTACAGTCCCGCGGCGTGGGATCGGAGTGAGCCGCCGGTTGTTGTCGCAGTCCCGCCAGGAGGCCTTCGCCCGGGTTCCGCCGATGGGTCGGGAGCGCCGCCGGCTCGCGGCTATCGCTGCATCGCTGGGCTGGCTGCTGGCCGGCAGCGGCGAGCGCCGGGTCCGTTTGCGCACGCTGACCGTGATCCGCTGGGTCGCGATCGTCGGCCAAGCGTTCACGATCGCCCTGGTCAACTTCTCGCTCGAGTTCCGCCTGCCGATCTGGCCGCTGCTCGGCGCGGTCGGGCTGTCGGCGCTGATCAATCTCGTGCTGACCGCGGGGTTTGCCGCGACCACCCGGCTGACCGAGCGCAGCGTCGCGCTGCTGCTCGGCTACGACATCCTGCAGCTGGCGTTCCTGCTGGCGCTGACCGGCGGGCTCCAGAACCCGTTCTCGATTCTCCTGATCGTGCCGGTCACGCTGTCCGCGACCACGCTGTCGCTGCGCACCACGATCGCGCTCTGCCTGTTCGTGGTCGCGGCGGCGAGCGTGCTCGCGCTCTGGCCGACCGATCTGCCCTGGTACGAAGGCTCGTTCCGGCTGCCGGCGCTCTACGTCGGCGGCCTGTGGCTCGCGCTGGTGCTAGGGACCGCGCTGATCGCGGGCTATGCCGGGCGGGTCGCCGACGAAGCGCGACGGCTGTCCGACGCGCTCGCCGCGACCCAGATGGCGCTCGCGCGCGAGCAGCAGCTCTCGGCGCTCGGCGGGCTGGCGGCGGCCGCCGCCCACGAGCTCGGCAGCCCGCTCGCGACAATCGCGGTGATCGCACGCGAGCTCGCCAACAGCGTCCCGCTCGACAGCCCGCTCGTCGAGGACATCGCCGAGCTGGCCAGCCAGAGCCAGCGCTGCCGGGAGATCCTGCGCTCGTTGAGCCAGAACGGCGGCAACGAGGAGCACGCCCGGTTCACCCGCATGCCGCTCTCCACGCTGCTCGAGACCATCGCCGACAGCTGTCGCCGGCGGCCCGAGATCGCCGTCACCAGTGTGGTCGAGCGGCTGACCGCCGGCAGCCTGGAGCCGCAGCTGGTGCCGACCCCCGGGTTCCGGCACGCGCTCGCCAATCTGATCGACAATGCGATCCAGTTCGCCGAGCGCGAGGTCCGGCTCGTGCTCAGCCTCGACCCGGAGCGCGTCGAAGTCCGGATCGAGGACGATGGCCCAGGCTTCCCGGCCGAGGTGCTGGAGCTGGTCGGCGAGCCCTATCTCTCGACCCGCAACGAGGCCGGCGGCCTCGGGCTCGGCATCTTCATCGCCCAGGCGCTGCTTGCACAGGCCGGCGCGACGCTGCAATTTGGCAATCGCGCGCGTGGAGCGCGCGTGACGATCACGTGGAGCCGTGCTACGCTCGAAGTCGAGGCGCCGGAGATCTGACGATGAGCGAGCCCAGCCAATCCGCAGACGGCGGTGCAGTCGCGGTCCTCCGCGAGTCCGAGGCGGTCGCGACCCCGGGCGCCGGTCGCAGCCTGCTGCTGGTCGATGACGATGCGCCGCTCCGGCGATCCATGACCCGCGCGCTGGAGCGACGCGGATTTCACGTGCTGGCGGCCGAGGGCCTCGCCGAGGCGCGCGATCATGCCCATGCCCACAAGCCGGAGTTCGCCGTGCTCGACATGCGGCTGACCGAGGGCAGCGGGCTCGACCTCGTGCGCACCCTGCGCGAGCTCAGGCCCGAAATCCGGATCGTGATCGTCACCGGCTACGGCAACATCGCGACCGCGGTCGCGGCGATCAAGGCCGGTGCGGTCGACTATCTCGCCAAGCCGGTCGATGCCGACGACGTGGTCGATGCGCTGCTACGCAGCGGCCAGAGCCTGCCGCCGCCGCGCGACAACCCGATGTCCGCCGACCGGGTGCGCTGGGAGCACATCCAGCGGGTGTTCGAGCAGTGCAACCGCAATGTCTCGGAGACTGCCCGCCGGCTCAACATGCATCGCCGGACGCTCCAGCGGATCCTGAACAAGCGCGCGCCTCGCGAGTGACCTGTCGCCCCGGCCGCGCCCGGATGAGCCTGCGGTCGGTTTCAGTTCAACGCACACCCCGGCGGCCGACGCGGGCGATGCGCCGCAGGCCGGACTGCTTGGCGGTGCGGCATGCGGGGTGGGCCGAGGACGCCGGCCGGGGGACCGCCCTGAGCTCGCGCCGCCGCGGCGCCGGCTGAGGCGGGCCGATGCTGCCCCAGGAGATCATCCGCAAGAAGCGCGACGGCCAGGCGCTCGACCCGGCCGAGATCGCGTTCTTCGTCGAGGGCCTGACCGACGGCCGGATCACCGAGGGCCAGATCGCGGCCTTCGCGATGGCGGTGTTCTTCAACGGCATGAGCCGCGCCGAGATCGTGGCACTCACCCGCGCCATGACCGAGTCCGGCCGCCGGCTGCGCTGGGACGGTTTCGACGGGCCGGTGATCGACAAGCATTCCACAGGCGGGGTCGGCGACAAGGTCAGCCTGATCCTGGCGCCGATCCTGGCGGCCTGTGGCGCCTACGTCCCGATGATCTCGGGGCGCGGTCTCGGCCATACCGGCGGCACTCTCGACAAGCTCGACAGCATTCCCCGCTACGAGACCGCGCCCGATGTCGAAGGCTTGCGCCGGGTGGTGCGCGAGGCCGGCTGCGCGATCATCGGCCAGACCGGCGATCTGGCGCCCGCTGACCGGCGCCTCTATGCGATCCGCGACACGACCGCCACGGCCGAAACGATCCCGCTGCTGACCAGCTCGATCCTGTCGAAGAAGCTGGCGGCCGGCCTCGATGCCATGGTCATGGACGTCAAGGCCGGCTCCGGTGCCTTCCTGCCGACCCTGGATGCGACCTGGGATCTCGCGACCGCGCTGGTCGAGGTCGCGAACGGCGCCGGTCTGCGCTGCTCGGCGCTCCTGACCGACATGAACCAGTGCCTGGGACGCACCGCTGGCAACGCGCTCGAGGTGCGAGAGGCGATCGATGTCCTGGCCGGTCGCGGTGCCGACCCGCGGCTTTGCGAAGTGACCCTGGCGCTGGCAGCCGAGGCCCTGGTTCTGAGCGGCCTCGGGAGCGAGCCGACCGCCGCGCGCCGTCGGGCGGAGCAGGCTCTGGCCTCGGGCGCGGCGGCCGAGCGCTTCGCGCGAATGGTGCGGGCGCTCGGCGGTCCCGGCGATCTTCTCGAGCGGCCGGCTCACCATCTGGCCGGAGCGCCGGTGCGCCGACCGGTCGACCCGCCGGCCGCCGGGTTCGTCAGCACGATCGACGTGCGCGCGCTCGGACTCGCCGTGGTCACGCTAGGCGGCGGCCGCCAGCGTCCGACCGACCCGATCGATCACGCGGTCGGTCTGACCGAGGTCAAGGGCCTGGGCGAGCCGGTCGGGCCGGGTCAGCCGCTCGCGATCGTGCACGCCCGGAGCGAAGCCAAGGCCGCGGCCGCGATCACCGCCATACGAACGGCCGTGACCGTAACCCCCGCCCGACCGGGCCCCGCCCCGGCGGTGATCGTCGGCGCGGCCGGCCCCGGATTACAAAGGCCTTGACGCTTGGATCGCACCATCTCACTATCGTCATGTCCAAAGACAGTTGGAGGACAGGTCACAGTCGTTTGCCGCTTTCCGCAAACAGCTGAGCAGGAGGGTGCCTAAACAGCATGACTCCACCGGACCGTGCGTGACGCTCCGACAATCTGGTCATTCGACCGATATCTGGCTCGGCTTGAAAGTCGAGCACGATGGAGGCATCTCCATCGGAATGAAACCCCGCCGACGGCACGGATGCGGCGGGGTTTCTGCGTCTTGGGCCGACGAGACGGGTCAGCGCGACTGAGGCCCCCAACCAGGGCGTGCCGCTGGCGCGACCGCGGGCACCCCCTCAATCGAGCACGAACGTCACCTCGATCGTCACCCGATATTCGCTGATCTGGCCGTCGTCCACCTTGGCCTTCAGCGAGACCACTTCGAGGCCGGTGATGCCGTGCAGCGTGCTGGCGGCGCGGGCCAGGCCCTCGTTGACCGCCTCCTGAAAACCGCGCGGCGACGCCGCCGTGATCTTGGTAACTCGAGCAACTGCCATGGCGACCTCCTCTGATCCGAGGACCGCCATCATACGCGCGCGTCAGGATTGTGCCACCGTTCGCGAGGCGGTCGGGGCAAAAGGGGCCGAGGACCGCACCGGCTAGCGTGACGGCACTGCAAGCACCGGGCAGGGCGCCTGGCGCAGCACCCTCTCGGTCGTGCTGCCGCGCAGCGCGTCGAGAAAACCCTGATGCCCTTCGGTCGCCATCACGATCAGGTCGGCCGGTCCGTCGCGCGCGACCGCCAGGATCTGCTCGACGACATCGCCGGTGCGCACGAGGTGTTCGATCTTGGCGAAGGTGTTCGGCTCGACCGGCACGGCACTCGGCTCGAGCTCGCTGCCGACGTGGAGCAGCTGCAAGGTCGCGCCCTCGGCGCCGAGCAGCCGCGCGATCTCCCAGGCGGCGCGGAGCGCCCATCTCGGTTGCGGCCGGCGGTCGATCGGGATCAGCAACCGGCGCAGGCTTACCGTGCCGTCCTCGGCCCCGACGAAACCGCGGACGCCGTGCGGGATGAACAGCGTGAGCGTCTCGGCGGAGCGGGCCACGGGTTCGGCGACCGAGCCGTGCAGCCAGCGCGGCAGCCCCTCCCGGCCCTCGGTCGCGAGCACGATCAGATCGCTCGGATGATCTTCGAGGAAGCGCAGGATGCCCCGCACCGGATCGCGATCGGTCATACGGATCTTGGCGACCTGGAGTCCGAGCTTCTCGAAGACCGCTCCTGGCGCGCTGCCGGCCTCCAGCAGGCCCCAGCTGGTCAGCGTCCGACGCACGGCCGGGAACGCGTCCCAGTCGGTCTCGTCTACGTGCGCCGGATCCGCGTGCAGCACGTAGAGCTTGGCCCGCCCCGAGGTCGCAAGGCGCAGAGCGTGAACGAACGCCGGCGTGCTCGCCGGTGTGAGATCGGTCGGATGCAGCACCGATCGGATCTCGCGCGTCACCGGCGCCGCAGCATCGCTCATTGTTCGGTTCTCCTCACCGTCACCGCCGGCGCCTGCGCGCCGGTTGCTGACCGATCGGCCGCGCTCCGCAAAGCCGCGAACGCCGCGTCCAGAGCCTGCTCGAAATTCGGCAGCTGGTAAAGCGTGTTATGCGCGGCGTCGGTGAGCATCTGGTAAGACACCAGATTCGAGAGCTCCTCGACCAGGGCCCGGGTGCGTTCCGGCCGCACCACGCGATCCCGATCGGCCGCGATCACCGCGACCGGCGTCGCGTTGTCCGCCATGAACTCGACCGTCGCGAATCGATGGCGCAGCAACAGGTCCACCGGCAGCCAGAAATAAGTCTCTTTGGCGATTGCCGCGATCGAGTCGAATGGCGTCACCAGCAGAATCCCGGCGAGCGGGCGCGCCTTCGAGAGGTAGGCCGCGACCGCCGAGCCGAGCGAGATGCCGATCGCGAAACACCGCCGTGGCCGCTCACGTTCGGTCAAGGCGTCGTAGATTGTGACCGCGTCGGCGAGCAGCGCGGCCTGGCTGGGCGTGCCCGTGCTCGGGCCGTAGCCACGATAGTGAAACACCGCAACCTGCTGGTCGGGGAAATCGCGCGCGAGGTCGTGAGCCAGCGATTCGGCGTCCTGGCCGTTGCCGCCGAAGCCGATCAGGAGCTCGGCATCCTCAGCCGGGGTGGAGAACAGCAGACCGTGCAGCTCCGAGCGACGATCGCCGCTCGGCAGCACCAGCCGCTCGTGCGCGCGCGCATGATCGAGCCGCTGGCTCGGCCGGCCGGCCCCGGGGAACAGGAGCCAGGTCTGGGCGAAGTAGAGCAGCCCGGCGACCCCGACGTAGCCGACGCCCAAGAGCGCCAGCAGCTTCATCGGGGAGTGCCGGGCGCCCGGCCGGACGTGGCCTCGATGATCGCCCCCGAAATCACGCCGGCCGCCGCCTCAGCGGAGGTCCTTCGGCCGGACCAGCTCCTGGAGGCGGCCGCCGCCCGGGGCGAGATCAGCCCAGCCCTCAGCTTCGAACGCCAGCACGGCCACGGCCGCCGTCGGAAACTTGGCCCGCAGCCGCTCGAGAGCCTTCTTCGAACCGTCGCCGGCCAGGCTCTGCGCCAGCGCGCCAAGCGCCGGATTGTGGCCGATCAGCATCAGCATCCGGACCGCGCCGTCGACCCGGCGGAGGGTCTCGAGCAGCCGCCCCGGCCCGCCCTCGTAGAGGCTGCGCGACGTCTTGCACGTGATCTCACCCCCCAGCACGGGCGCCATCAGCTGCCAAGTCTCGCGGACCCGCTGGGCGGGCGAGCCGAGCACGAGCTCAGGGATCAGGCGATGGTCCGCCAGGTAGCGAGCGACCAGCGGCGCGGCCTCTCGGCCGCGGGCCGCCAGCGGCCGGTCGAAATCGGCGAGCTCGGGCTGATCCCAGCTCGACTTGGCATGCCGCATCAGCAACAGCGTCCGCATCTCCACTCCCAGAGAGGCCTCGCAATTCTGGCGCCACATTGGATCGGCAAGCGTGGGCCTTCAAGCCTGCGGCGGCCGCCCGCCAGAGCACCCCGTTGCCCCAAGCCCGCGAAGCTCGGGGTCAGGTCCTTAAGTGCTCTGATGATGATCGTCGAAGGAGGACGTGCCGGCAGCCGTGGATCGGCGTGGCTGGGGGACCTGGATTCGAACCAGGACTGCTCGGTCCAGAGCCGAGAGTTCTACCGTTAAACTATCCCCCAAGGACGGCCCGCAGAGGCATAGGTAGGCGGCTCGGGCCTGTCA
>DATAOG010000494.1:0-6276 GCA_036265855.1 Geminicoccaceae bacterium
TCCGGGCGCAAGTCGTGTCGGGCAAGTCGTGTCCGGCCGCAAGTCGCTGTCCGACCCCATTCCGCTGTCCGACCGCGATCGCTGCTCGCCGTCATTCGCCGTCCCAGCGCCAGTCGCTGTCCGACCGCCATTCCGCCGTCCGGCCGCCATTGCTGTTCGGCCGCCACGGCCGTCCGGCCTCCATTGCCGTCCGGCCGCCAGTCGCTGTCCGACCTACACTCGTGTCCTGCCGCCATGCAGCGGCCCGGCCGCGATTGCCGTCCGACAGCCATGGCCGTCCGGCCGCCAGTCGCTGTCCGACCGACAGGCGCGCCCTGCCGCCATGCAGCTGCCCTGCCGCCATGGCCGTCCGGCCGCCAGTCGCTGTCCGACCGACAGTCGTGCCCTGCCGCCATGCAGCTGCCCGGGCCACCATTGCCGTCCGGCCGCCACTCGTTGTCGGACCGACAGTCGTGTCCTGCCGCCATGCATCCGCCCTGCGCCATTGCTGTTCGGCCGCCATGGCCGTCCGGCCGCGATTGGTGTTCGGCCACCGGTCGCCGTCCGGCCACTCAGCGGCCCGGCCCACCAATTGCCGTCCAGCCGCCATTCGCTGTCCATCGCTGGGTCCAGCCGCGCCATTGCCGTCCGGCCGCCATTCCTGACCGACCGCCGCTCCGCCATTCCGGCCGCCATGGCTGTCGACCGGACCGTCATCGGGGTCCGCTCGAGCTCCCCTTCGGCTCGATGGGACCGGAGGATCCGACCCGGGCGGAGCAGCCGTCACGACGAAAGTCACTTTCCTCGTTCCGCTCTCGGTCCGGATGCTCCCCGCCGCCCTGGCGCTTCGTCGAAGGCTTGCCGGCGGTCGCACGGAGTCCCAGGATCGCATGGACCAGGCGGCGATGCTCCGTCTCAATGATTGACGAACGGTTAAGCAGCAACGATCGGGTCGGGTCCGGCAGCGCCGGCCGCGGTCGGCGCGGCCGCCCGCGCGGGCCAGAGGGCCCGGCGCCCGGCGAGCGAGGCGCCGAACCGGCCATGGCTCAGGGCTGAGCTTCCGATGGCCTACGAATCCTTGCGTGACTTCATGGACCGCCTCGAGCGGGCCGGCCGCCTGGTGCGGGTCAAGGCGCCGGTCTCGCCGGTGCTCGAGATCACCGAGATCCACACCCGGCTGTTGGCCGAGCAGGGGCCGGCGGTGCTGTTCGAGACCGTCGAGGGCAGCGCGATGCCGGTGCTCGCCAACCTGTTCGGCACGGTCGAGCGGGTCGCCTGGGGCATGAACCGCGAGCCCGGACAGTTGCGCGAGCTCGGCGAGCTGCTCGCCTTCCTGAAGCAGCCGGAGCCGCCCGGCGGCTGGCGCCAGGCGATCGAGATGGTGCCGCTGCTGAAGGCGGCGCTCGCGATGAAGCCCCGGACGGTCGCACGCGCGCCCTGCCAGGAGGTCGTGCTCCAGGGCGAGGCGATCGACCTCGGCCGCCTGCCGGTCCAGACCTGCTGGCCGGGCGAGCCCGCGCCGCTGATCACCTGGCCGCTGGTCGTGACCAGGGGGCCGGGCGACGCCCGGGCCGACGGCTTCAACCTCGGCATCTACCGGATGCAGGTGACCGGCCGCGCGACCACGCTGATGCGTTGGCTGAAGCACCGGGGCGGCGCACAGCATCATCGCCGCTGGCAGGCCCTGCGGCGCGATCCGCTGCCCGCGGCCGCGGTGATCGGCGCCGACCCCGGCACGATGCTCGCCGCGGTCACGCCGGTCCCGGACACGATCTCGGAATACCAGTTCGCGGGCCTCTTGCGCGGCCGGCGCGTGGAGCTCACCGACTGCGTCTCGGTGCCGCTGAAAGTGCCGGCCGGCGCCGAGATCGTGCTCGAGGGCCTGGTCAGCCTCGAGGACTATCGCGACGAGGGCCCCTACGGCGATCACACCGGCTACTACAACGCCGTGGAAAAATTCCCGGTGTTCACGGTCACCGCGATGACCATGCGCCGCGACCCGATCTATCTGTCGACGTTCACCGGCCGGCCGCCGGACGAGCCCTCGGTGCTGGGCGAGGCCCTGAACGAGGTCTTTCTCCCCTTGTTCAAGCAGCAGTTTCCCGAGGTCGTGGATTTCTGGCTGCCGCCCGAGGGCTGCTCCTACCGGGTCGCGGTCGTGACCATCAGGAAAGCCTACCCCGGCCACGCCAGGCGGGTGATGCTCGGCGTCTGGTCGTATCTGCGCCAGTTCACCTATACCAAGTTCGTGATCGTCACCGACGAGGACGTCGATGCCCGGAGCTGGCCCGATGTGATCTGGGCGATCTCGACCCGGGTCGATCCCAAGCGCGACCTCGTGATCCTGGAGAACACGCCGATCGACTATCTCGACTTCGCCTCGCCCGAGTCCGGGCTCGGCAGCAAGCTCGGCATCGACGCGACCAACAAATGGCCGCCCGAGACCCGGCGCGAGTGGGGCACCAAGATCAAGATGGCCGACGAAGTCATCGCCCGGGTGACCGAGCGCTGGGCCGACTACGGCCTGCCCGGCTCGGGGAAGCCGATCTGGAAGTAGGCCCGCCCCTTCGCGGCGCCCGTGGCGCTCGCCTCGCCGTTGAAGATGCCGCAAGGCACAGGAGGGTAATGGGCGCGCCAGCGGGTAACCATCAAGTGTATATGGATGCCTGGCGTATGCGCGAAATAGTTATGGCCTTGTTTACTTGTCCGCGCGCAAAGATTCCTGAGACCACTGGCTGATGATGCTGTTTTCTCGAACCGATACTTCTGTTCCTTTGGTTCGCAACACTTGACAATTCCCTATGCCCATGCAAACTGGACGGTGAAAATGAGAAGGACGGCGAAACCGCCGTTCAGTTGGGGCGATCGCCGCGGCATGATGCCGGGGCGATCTTAGCGCTGGGGGAATCTCATGAAAAAGTTCCTGTCGACCGGCTCGCTCGTGGCCGGGCTGTTAGCGTTCGGCCACGGTACCGGAGCCGTGGCTGAGGTAGCGAAGTTGCCGCCCTCAGGGACCACGCATTTCACGACCTATTTTTCCGTGCGCACGCTCTCCGACCTGAAGATGGTCGAGGACAGCTCCATGACCACGGTCGAGCTCGTCGGCATCACCCGGAATCCGGACGGGAAGCCTTACTTCGACAACATGGTGGTCCGATGCCTGGCCGATATCCGCAAGGTGAAGGGCCAGCAGGATCTGTATGGTACCTGTAAAGAGACCGACGCCGATGGCGATAGCACCTCCACGACTTTCGACAGTAAAGCGCACTATTTCATTGGCGGTACCGGCAAGTACAAGGGGATTTCAGGGACCGCGCCGTTCACGGTTCAGAGCCTGCCGGCACCGGGAGAGGGCCTGGGCGCGCTGATCATCCCGCATGAGGTCACCTGGAAGCTCGAGTAAAACCTGACTAGCCGGCAGGACCGGCTGTAGTCTAGATTCTTGCGTACGGGCGCGTCGGCAGATCAAGACGCGCCCGCTGCGCCGGGTCGCCCTGGCGGGGTCGGCGCCCGCCCGGAAGCCATGTCCCCGAGCGAGGAGCGCGCCTCGCCGTTGTCGGGATCTGATCAGCATGCGCGAACGGCCACTGCCGCCATGGCGGCCCGATCCCGGAAGTCAGTCGCAGTCAGCGCGCCGGTTGCGCTCTCGTCTTGCCGGGTGATCTGCCGTCTCGCCCTCTGAGCACTCCCGGCGGCCTCGCATGACCGCGCAAGCATCGGGCGCCCGGGTGACCGGGCGGGCGTACCTGCTGCTGACGCTGACCGCGCTCTGCTGGGCCGCGAACGCGATCTTCGGGCGCCTGGCGGTCGGCCAGGTCTCGCCGATGGCATTGGTGGCGCTGCGCTGGCTGGGCGCGCTCGGGCTGCTGACCGTGTTCGCCCAGGCCCAGGTCCGGCGCGACTGGCCGGCGATCCGCGAGCGGCTGCCGTTCGTCTCGGCGATGGGGGCGATCGGCTTCACGGCCTTCAACGCGCTCTTCTATGTCGCCGCCCATTCGACCACCGCGGTCAACCTCGGGATCATCCAGGGCGCATTCCCGGTGTTCGTGCTGGCCGGCGCGCTCGTGGTCGATCGCACCCCAGTCGCCGGCGTCCAGTTCGCGGGCGTGCTCCTTACGCTGCTCGGGGTCGCGATCGTCGCCGCCGGCGGCGAGCTCGCCCGGCTCGCGACGCTGACGCTCAACTATGGCGATCTTTTGATGATCGGCGCCTGCGCGCTCTATGCCGGCTACACGCTGGCGCTCCGGCGCCGGCCGCCGGTCTCCGCGCTCGGCCTGTTCACCGCGATGGCGACCGCGGCGTTCGTCGCCTCGCTGCCGCTGGCGCTCGCCGAGGCGGCGCTCGGCCGTTTCCAGTGGCCGACGCCAACCGGGTGGATCATCATCTGCCTGGTCTCGCTGTTCCCGTCCTTTCTGGCCCAGATCTTCTTCATGCAGGGCGTGGCGCTGATCGGCCCGAGCCGGGCCGGGATCTTCGTCAATCTGGTGCCGGTGTTCGCCTCGATCCTGGCGCTCCTGGTCCTCAAGGAGCCGTTCGAGCCGTTCCACGCGCTCGCGCTCGGCCTGGTCCTCGGCGGCATCTGGCTGTCCGAGCGCGGCAGGCCAAGCTGATCTCGTCCGGCGATGGATTGCGACCGGTGCTCGCCTTGTAAAGCGGGCCTCGGCATCGGACCGAAATCGCCGCCAGGGGCGTGGCGGACGGCGGGCGACGTGACCATATCTGCGGCACCGGCTTTTGAACCCAGGATTGCTGGTGAGCGATGGCCCACGCCGAGCGCGGTCTCGACCTTCTCGACGATCTGATCGCCCGCGCCAGACGCGCGGGCGCGGATGCGGCCGATGCCATGCTGGTCGAGAGCGCCGGCCAGAGCGCCACCCGGCGGCTCGGCAAACTCGAGAAGATCGAGCGCGCCGAGGGCGCCGATCTCGGCCTTCGCGTCTTCGTCGGCCGGCGCCAGGCGATCGTCTCGACCGGCGATCTCGGAACCGCGGGCCTCGCGCGGCTCCTCGACAACGCGCTGACGATCGCGCGGGCGGTGCCCGAGGACCCCTACGCCGGGCTCGCCGAGCCGGACCAGATCGCGCGCGACCTGCCCGAGCTCGATCTCGATGACGGCCGCGAGCCGGCCGCCGAGGCGTTGGCCGAGCTCGCGGCTGCCGCCGAGGATGCAGCGCTCGCCGCGCCCCGGATCACCAATTCGGAGGGCGCCGAGGCCGGCTGGTCGCGGACCCGCACGACGCTCGTCGCCTCCAACGGCTTTGCCGGCCGCACGGCGCGCTCGCGCCACAGCCTCGGCGTCTCGGTGATCGCGGCCGCGAACGGCAAGATGGAGCGGGACTACGAATTCGCGTCCGTGGTCCGCGCCGAGGATCTGCCGGAGCCGGCCGCGCTCGGCCGGCGCGCCGCCGAGCGCGCGGCGCGCCGCCTCAATCCGCGCAAGGTGCGGAGCCGGACCCTGCCGGTGGTCTACGATCCGCGGGTCGCGGGCGGCATCGTCCGCCACCTCGCGAGCGCGATCGCAGGGCCGGCGGTCGCGCGGCGGACGACCTTCCTCAAGGACAGGCTCGGCGAGCCGGTGTTCGCGCGGGGCGTCACCGTCGTCGACGAGCCCCATCGGGCCCACGGCCTTCGCAGCGGCAGTTTCGATGCCGAGGGCATCGCCACGACCCGCCGCGCGCTGATCGACGGAGGCGTGCTCACGACCTGGCTGCTCGACTGCGCCTCGGCCCGCCAGCTCGGACTTCCGACCACCGGGCATGCCGCCCGCGGGGTCGGCTCGCCGCCGGCCCCGGCACCCTCGAACGCCTACATCGCCGCCGGCGAGGCGAGCCCGGAGGAGCTGATGTCAGACATCAAGGAAGGCATTTATGTAGTTGAATTGCTGGGGATGGGCATCAACTACGTTACCGGTGACTACAGTCGCGGCGCGGCCGGCTTCTGGATCGAGGACGGCGCGCTGGCCTGGCCGGTCAGCGAGATCACGATTGCCGGCAATCTGGCCGACATGTTCCTGCGACTGGCCCCGGCCAACGATCTCGAATTCCGCTATGGCATCGATGCGCCGACGCTCCGGATCGACGGCATGACGGTGGCCGGCCAGTGAGCGAGGGAGCAGATCTCGAATCCGACCGGCGCCTGCTGCGCCGTGCGGTGGCCGCGGCGGGTGCGCTGGCGCTCGAGCATTTCCGGACCGGGGCGGGCCACTGGTACAAGGGCCCTGGCCAGGTGGTCACGCAGGCCGATCTCGCGGTCGACCGGCTTCTTCACGAAGTTTTGATCGGCGCCCGGCCGGAGGAC
>DATAOG010000495.1:0-1778 GCA_036265855.1 Geminicoccaceae bacterium
CATTCCCGACCGATCTGGTGCAGATGTTCGGCTCGCGCGGTCGGCCCGACGGCGGCGCGTGAGCCCGCGGCAGAAGCGGCTCGGAACCTTTCCGCGCAACCTTCGTCTGTTGCCGTGCAGCAGGACCAAGCGCGGTTGCCAACCCGCGCCAGGGCCTAACAACGCGGAACGGAGATTCGACATGGCGGAGACAACTCGCGCCGCGACCTACCCCGCCGAACCTGCCGCGATTGTGCCGACTGCCGGGCTTCGACGGATCTCGTGGGGTGCCGTGCTCGCCGGCGTCGCGATCGTGATCGCGGTCCAGGTCTCGCTCAGCGTCCTCGGCCTCGGCGTCGGTCTGTCGACTGTCGACCTCCGGGCCGGCGACACGCCGCAGGTCACCAGCTTTGGCCTGGGTGCCGGTATCTGGTGGGTGATCACCGATCTGATCGCGCTCATCATTGGCGGCTATGTCGCCGCGCGCCTGTCCGGCATGCCGCTGCGCGGCGATGGCATCCTGCACGGCGTGCTGACCTGGGCCGTGACGCTGCTGATCATGATCTATCTCCTGACCACGGGTGTCGGCGGCATCGTCGGCGGTGCCTTCCATGTGGTCGGCAGCACGCTTTCGAGCGTCGGCCAAGGGGTTGCCCAAGCGGTGCCGCAGGCCGCCAGTGCCGCGGGCGTCTCGGCCGATCAGATCAAGCAGGGCGCTCAGGAGCTGCTGCGCCGCGAGCAGCCGGGCGCGCTCAGCGCGGATCAGGCCCAAAGCGAGCTGGTCGCCGCGCTCGGCCAGATGGCGACTGGCAGCCAGCAGGAGGCGCAACAGGCCCGCCAGCGAGCGGTCACAATCGTCGCCCAGCAGGCCGGTATCAGCCCGGAGCAGGCCAACCAGCGGATCGACCAGCTCGAGGCCGAGGTCAAGCAAAAGGCCGAACAGGCGAAGGCGAAGGCGACCGAAGCCGCGGATTCTGCGGCGAGGGCCGCGTCGTCGGCGTCGATTTGGGCGTTCATCGCCTTCTTGCTCGGCGCCGCCGCCGCGGCGTGGGGCGGGTCGATGGGCACGCGCAACCGCTTCGAGCACGTCTCCTGATTTACCGGATCCGCCTCGGCGCTGCCGCTAGACCCGCGGCCGAGCGGCGCGGGCTCAAGCCGGGTCTCGAGATGGGCTCGGGATGGTTGTGGAGATCAGAGCCGCAGGCGACGCCCGGGCCGGGCCGGAGGGTCAGATCGCGGCGCCGTTGCCCATCTTGAGGAACTTCTGGCGGCGCTGGTGGCGGAGTTCGGCGCCGGACAGCACGAGCAGCGGCTCGAGCGCCGCCTCGAGCGCGTCGCCAACCGCGTTGATCGTCTCCTCGGGCGCGCGGTGCGCGCCCCCGAGCGGCTCGGCAATGATCTGGTCGACGACGCGGAGCTGGCTCAGGTCCTGGGCGGTGAGCCGCATCGCCTCGGCCGCCTGCGGCGCCTCGTCGCCGCTGCGCCAGAGGATAGCGGCGCAGCCCTCAGGCGAGATCACCGAATAGACCGCGTGCTCCAGCATCAAGACGCGGTCGGCGATCGCGAGTGCGACCGCACCTCCGGAGCCGCCCTCGCCCAGGATCACCGCGACATTCGGGACGCCGAGCATCAGGCAGGCCTCGGTCGAGCGCGCGATCGCCTCGGCCTGGCCGCGCTCCTCGGCGCCGATCCCCGGATAGGCGCCCGCGGTGTCGACCAGCGCGATCACCGGAATGCCGAAGCGGTCGGCCATTTCCATCAGTCGCACAGCCTTGCGGTAGCCCTCGGGCTTGGCCATG
>DATAOG010000496.1:0-4916 GCA_036265855.1 Geminicoccaceae bacterium
GTTGAGGCGGTCCTGGTTGGCGCGGTCCATGGTCATGGCTGCCGCGAAGAACTCGAGCGGGTGGTTCGCCTTCAGGTAAGCAGTCTGGTAGGCGAGCAGCGCATAAGCCGTCGCGTGCGCCTTGGGAAAGCCGTAGGAAGCGAACTTCGCGACCTGCTCGAAGATCGCGGTCGCGAGCTTTTGCGGGACGCCGCGGGCGATCGCGCCCTCGATGAAGGTCTCGCGCTGGGCGTCCATCTCGGCCTTGATCTTCTTGCCCATGGCGCGCCGCAGAAGGTCGGCGCCACCCAGCGAATAGCCCGCGAGCTCGCGGGCGATCTGCATCACCTGCTCCTGGTAGATGATGACGCCGTAAGTCTCCTTGAGGATCGGCTCGAGAATCGGGTGCAGGTATTCCGGCTGCTCGACGCCGTGCTTGCAGTTGATGTAGCGCGGGATGTGGTCCATCGGCCCCGGCCGATAGAGCGCGTTCATCGCGATGATGTCGTCGAAGCTGTCGGGCTTGAGCTTGCGGAGCGCCTCGCGCATGCCGCCCGATTCCAGCTGGAACACGCCGGCGGTCTCGCCGCGGCCGAGCAGCTCAAAGGTCGCGGGATCGTCGAGCGGCAGGGCTGCGAGCTCGAGCTTCGTCCCGCGCCCGTTGACCAGGCGCTCGGCGAGTGCCAGCAGCGTCAGCGTGGTCAGTCCGAGAAAATCGAATTTGACCAGCCCCGCCTTCTCGACGTCCTTCATGTTGAACTGGGTGACCGGCATCTCGGAGCGTGGGTCGCGATAGAGCGGCACGAGCTCGTCGAGCGGCCGGTCGCCGATCACGACGCCCGCGGCATGCGTCGAGGCGTGGCGCGGCAGGCCTTCCAGCTTCTGGGCGATCGCGATCAGGCGGGCGACCTGCTCGTCCTCCCGGGCGGCGTCCGCGAGCCTGGGCTCGAGCACGAGGGCTTGCTCGAGCGTCGGCGGATGGGCCGGGTTGAACGGCACGAGCTTGGCGACCCGGTCGACCTGGCCGTAGGGCATGCCCAGCGCCCGGCCGACATCGCGCAGCACGGCCCGCGCCTGCAGCTTGCCGAAGGTGATGATCGCGGCGACCCGGTCCTCGCCGTATTTGGCGCGCACGTAGCGGATCACCTCGTCGCGCCGGTCCTGGCAGAAGTCGACGTCGAAGTCCGGCATCGACACCCGCTCTGGGTTCAGGAAGCGCTCGAACAGGAGCCCACACCGCAAGGGATCGAGATCCGTGATCGCGAGCGCCCAGGCGACCACCGAGCCCGCCCCCGAGCCACGGCCCGGTCCGACCGGAATGCCCCGCGCCTTTGCCCAGCGGATGAAGTCGGCAACGATCAGGAAATAGCCCTCGTACTTCATGCCGGTGATGACATCGAGCTCGTAATGCAATCGATCGCGATAAGGTATCGCGAGGGCGTCGGAGCGGGCCTCAGGCATCCGGTAGGCGGCGAGCCGTGCGGCGAGCCCGGCCTCGGCCTGAGCGCGAAGCTCGTTCGCCTCGTCCCGGCCGGTCGTGGTCGGGAAATTCGGCAGAATCGGCGCCCGGGTCGGCACCATGAAGCTGCAGCGCTGGGCGATCACGAGCGTGTTCCGGGTCGCCTCCGGCAGGTCCGCGAACAGCTCGAGCATCTCGGCCGCGCTCTTCAGCCGGTGCTCCGGTGTCAGCCGCCGGCGCTGCTCCTGGCCTACCTGGGCCCCGTCCGCGATGCAGAGGAGGACATCGTGCGAATCGTAGTCGGCGGCATCCACAAAATGGACGTCGTTGGTCGCGACCAGGGGCAGGTCGTGCGCTAACGCCAGCTCGATCAGGGCCGGCTCGCTCGCCTCCTCGGTGGCGAGCCCATGACGCATCAGCTCGACGTAGAGCCGGCCCGGGAACAGCGTCGCGAGCTGCCCGAGCACAGCTTCGGCGAGGCCGCGGTTGCCGTGCAGCAACGCCCTGCCGACCGGGCCTTCGGGACCACCGGTCAACGCGATCAGGCCCCCCGAGGCGGACGCGAGCTGGTCGATGCTGACCTCGGGCGCGCCGCCGGCGCCGCCGAGATACGCGTAGCTCAGCAGCTTCAGTAGATTCTGATAGCCAGCCCGGTTCTGGACCAGGACCGGCAGCCAGGCAGGCGCCGCCGGTCGGCCGTTCGTGCCTGACGGACCGTCGGCCGGCAGCGGCAGCAGACAGCCGACCAGCGCCTGCACCCCGGCCCGGGCGGCCTCCTGACCGATCGCCACAGCATCGAACAGATTGGCCCGATCCGTGATCCCGACCGCCGGCATGGCCTCCGCCCGGCAACGCTGCAGCAGCTCCTCCAGCCGCACGGTGCTCTCGAGCAGCGAGTAACAGGAGCGGACGCGGAGATGGACGAAGGGAGCGTGCGGCAAGGACGGCTCCGGCGCGCGAGGTCGATCGAAAGCTAAGGCAGCTCGCCTGCCGGCTCAACCGTTTCGAATCCTTCGATCACCCGGATGCGGACCCTCATATAAGAGTCCGTTTTGAGAAAGCCTCAGTGGGCGCGGTGGCGGAGA
Source organism: Geminicoccaceae bacterium (assembly GCA_036265855.1). Lineage (GTDB taxonomy): Bacteria > Pseudomonadota > Alphaproteobacteria > Geminicoccales > Geminicoccaceae > DATAOG01. Next base: position 2,524 of record DATAOG010000496.1, read on the forward strand.
TGTACTCTATCATTCAACCGACCGGTTGACTGTCAGCAGGTCCTCGCCCATATTCAACCACATGGTTGAGCTAGAGACGCCTCGGCTGGATACGGTCTTTCACGCCCTCGGCGACGCGACCCGTCGGCGGATGCTTCGCGAACTCGCGGCTGGCGAACGAACCGTGGGCCAGCTCGCGGAACCCTTCCCGATCTCGCTCGCCGCCGCCTCGAAGCACATTAAGGCGCTGGAAAACGCCGGGCTCGTCCGGCGTGAGGTGCACGGCCGCACCCATCTGTGCCGCCTCGACCCTGGACCGCTCGCGAGCGCCCACCAGTGGCTGAGCTTCTACGAACGGATCTGGACCGGCCGTCTGGATGCGCTCGAACGGCTCCTCCGCGACGAGGACGCCCGCAAAACCCCCGCCCGCAAAGGAGATGACCCATGACCGAGCTCGCGACGCTCGATGCCTATGGCGAGCTGATCGAGCCCACCACCTTGAAGATTCAGCGGCTTCTGCCCGGCCCCATCGAGCGGTGCTGGGCCTATCTCACCGACAGCGAGCTGCGCCGCAAATGGCTGGCAGCCGGCCACATGGAGATGAAGGTGGGCGCGCCCTTCGAGCTCGTCTGGCGCAACGACGAGCTCAACGAGCCGCCCAGCCGGCGGCCGCCCGGCTTCCCCGCCGAGCACCGGATGCAGAGCCGGATCACCGAGCTCGAACCGCCCCGCAAGCTCGCCTTTACCTTTGGTGGCAGCGGCGACGTCTCCTTCGAGCTGGAGCCCAGGGGCGATCAGGTGCTGCTCACGCTGATCCATCGCCGCCTGCCCGATCGCGCAACCCTGCTGAAGGTAACGGCCGGCTGGCACATGCACCTCGATGTGCTGGTCGCGCGGGCGAGAGGGAAGGAGCCCGCACCCTTCTGGGAAGGCTGGAGCCGGCTGCAGAAGGAATACGACCGGCGGCTGCCGGCCTGACGGAACTCAGGGGCGAGGCTCCGCCCGGCCCAACCGGGCGGAGCACCTCCGCCGACCGTGACGGGCCGAGATGCTCTGAGCGCACTCAAGAAGTCTTTGAGTTCTCCAGCCACTCGCTGCGCGGTTTGGTCAACCGATCGAAGACATAACCTGGGATCTTGTAGGCCCAGTTCGCGACTTTCCCGTTGATCTCGGCGGCGGTCAGCTTGGGCTTGGCCGTCTGGCTTTCGGCCGTCGCCCCGCTTTTCTGCTCGGGTGCCCCGGCGGCCTCGGCCGTGGCGGCCGCCGCCCCCGCCTTGGTCGCAGTGGCCGCCTCCGGCGCTCCGCCAGGCTCGGCGGTGGAGGCTGATGCCTTCGCGGTCTGATCGCCAGTTCCGCCCTTGGCCGCCGGGCCGGCGGCCTCGAGCTGGCGGGCATTGAAGATCGCCCACGGCTGCCCGTCGATCTTGGCCAGCTGCGCCGTGACCTCGACGCCGTGCAAGGTCGTCGCGATCGCGGTCTGAGCACCGGCCGGCCACTTCAGGTCGCCCCGCCGCTCGACGTCATCGAAACTGATCGCGGCGAAGGCGCTGGCCAGCCGGTTCAGATCCTCGGGCTTCTTCGCGGTCTCGCCCGCGGCGAGGTTCTGCATTACGAGCGGCGCGCCCGCCGCGGCGCGCTCCGCGGCGTATGCCTCGCCGCCTTCGGGCCGGATCTCGATCCGGCGGATGTCGTCGGCGCTGAGATCGACGACCTGCCTGTCCAGCCAGTCCACGACCTTCGGCTCGATCTGGACGCCGCCGCTCGCGAGCCATGCCTGGGCTTCGCCCGGACGGCGCAGATAGGTGCCCTCGGGCTGGCTGCCGGTCAGCCGATGGTGCTGCTTGCCGATCACCGCCTCCGCTAGGACCTTGCCGTCGGCGCTCTCGAGCCGGAGCAGACGGGACTTGGCGTCCTTGGCCTTGACGTCCTCGACCTCGATCCGGCTGTAGCGCTCGGGCAGCGCGGTCTTGGCCTCGATCAGCCGCATGTCGGCCAGCGCCACGACCAGATCGCGCACGCGCTTGCCGTCGACCGCATAGCCGAAGCGCTCGGCTGCCGACCAGCGGTCGCCGGTCTCGCGCACCAGCGTGAACGTGCCGTCAGGCGTGGTCAGCACGATCTTGGCGACCGCGTCCGGATTGGCGCGCAGCGCCGGAAACGCGGGCTCGTCGCCGTAGTGCACCGGGGCCGCAGCCGGCTCCTGCAGGACCGTGAACCCGGCCACCGCGGAGGCAATCACGGTGACCACCAGCAGACCGAAAAAGACCTTCGCGCCCATGATTTCAGCTCCTGGCCTCGTCGATCAGCTGGCGGCGGCGTGCGCGCGCGAGATCCGCAGGCGGCGGTAGACCGCGAGTGCCAGTGCGATCAGCGCGATCAGCACCGGTACGGCCCAGATGTTGATGATCTTGACC
>DATAOG010000497.1:0-4657 GCA_036265855.1 Geminicoccaceae bacterium
ATCGAGGAGCTGCGGGCGCTCGACATGACCCTGAACGAGGACGTCGAGCAGCTGCGCCGGCTGCTCACCGGCTAACCGCAGCAGTCTGAACGCGCTGGACTTTGTTGCTGCCCTCCGGAACGAATGATGGTAGGGTCCCGACCCCGGCGGGCCGCGATCGGCGCGCCTGACCGCCAGGATCGGCGCCTGACGGCCGCCTGAAGCGGCGCGTCACGGGCGTGCTGAGCGCGCCGGGGTGGGCGGGCGCAGGCGCCCGGCAACCTTCAAAGCTTTTGGCGCGATCATGAAGCTAGCGATCGAGCGGGCCGCCTTGCTGAGGTCGCTCGCCCATGTTCAGAGCGTCGTCGAGCGGCGCACGACCATTCCGATCCTCTCGAACGTCAAGCTCGAGGCCGAGGCGGGCGGGCTCGCGCTGACCGCGACCGACATGGACCTGTCGGTGGTCGAGCGGGCCGAAGCCGAGATCGCCCAGCCGGGCGCCACCAGCGCGCCGGCGCACACGCTCTACGACGTCGTGCGCAAGCTGCCGGAGGGCTGCCGGATCAATCTCGAGCGCAGCGCGAGCGGCGCCGAGATCACGCTCCGCGCCGGCCGCAGCACCTTCGATCTGCCCTGCCTGCCGGCCGCCGACTTCCCGGCGATGACCGACGAGGGGCTCGACCACAGCTTCGGCATCGAGGCCGGCGAGCTGCGGCGCCTGATCGACCGCACCCGCTTTGCGATCTCGACCGAGGAGACGCGCTACTACCTGAACGGCATCTTCCTGCACGCGATGCAGGAGGGTGCGGCCGTCGGCGCTCCGGACCGCCGTGGTGGCGGTCCTTTGAGCCAGCCGACCCTGCGCAGCGTCGCCACCGACGGCCATCGGCTCGCCCGGGTCGAGGCCGCGCTGCCGGCCGGCGCCGAAGGCATGCCGCCGGTGATCGTGCCCCGCAAGACGGTCGGCGAGATCAGAAAGCTGATCGACGAGCTCGAGACCGGCGCCGGCGTCGAGGTCGCGCTCTCGAGCGCGCGCATCCGCTTCAAGGTCGGCGCCGCGATCCTGCGCTCGCGCCTGATCGACGGCACCTTTCCCGACTACCAGCGGGTGATCCCGACCGGCAACGACAAGCTCCTGGTCGCCCCGACCAAAGAGCTCAGCGAGGCGGTCGACCGGGTCGCTACGATCGCGACCGACAAGGGTCGGGCGATCAAGCTCAGCCTCGCCGACGGCAGGCTGACGCTCTCGGCGATCAGCCCCGACGCCGGCCGCGCGATCGAGGAGCTCGACGTCCAATACGCCGGTGAGCCGCTGGAGATCGGCTTCAACGCTCGCTATATACTGGACATGAACAGCCAGATCGAGGGCGACGAGGTCGAGTTCGCGATGGCCGACGCGGGCTCGCCGACCCTGGTCCGCGACCCCAAGGACAGCAGCACCCTCTACGTGCTGATGCCGATGCGCGTGTGATGGCGCTCGCGCGGGAACCGGTGCGCGATCCGCAAGCCGGGGCGCATCGAGCTGCGTCGCCTGCTGTGGCGTCGGTATATTGGTTGAGTCTCGGCAACTTCCGGTCGTACTCGCGGTTGCGCCTCGAGGTCGACCCGCGGCCGGTCGTGCTGACTGGACCGAACGGCGCCGGCAAGACCAACCTTCTGGAGGCGATCTCGCTGCTCGGACCGGGTCGCGGTCTGCGTCGCGCGCGGCTCGGCGAGTTCGACCGCATCGGTGGCGGGGCTTGGACGGTCGGCGCCCGCGTCGCCGGCCCCCGCGGCATGGTCGATCTGGTCACGGCGCGGGTGCAGGACCGCGAGCGCGAGCGGCGCGCGATCCGCATCGACGGCGCGCCGGCGATCAGCCAGGCGGCGCTCGCCGAGGTGCTGAGCGTCTTATGGCTGACCCCGGCGATGGACCGGCTGCTGAGCGAGGGCGCCGGCGCCAGGCGGCGCTTTCTCGATCGGCTGGTCCTGGTCGGCGATCCGGCGCACGCCGCCGCCTGCGCGACCTACGAGCGGGCGCTTCAGGAACGCGCGCGGCTGCTCCGGGCGGGTCGTCTCGAGCCGGTCTGGCTCGGCGCGCTCGAGCGCCGGGCGGCCGCTGCCGGGGTCGCGATCGCGGCCGCGAGGCGTCAGGCGACGCGCGAGCTCAGTGCCGCGCTCCAGGCGGCGCCCGGCTGGCTGCGGCGGCCGGAGGTCCGCCTCGCGGGCGAGGTCGAGAGCTGGCTCGACGAGGCCTCGGCGCTCGACGCCGAGGATCGCCTGGCCGAGGCGCTGGCCGCCGGCCGGCGGACCGATGCCGAGGCCGGCACGACCGCGATCGGCCCGCATCGGAGCGATCTTCTGGTCCAGGACCGGGCGACCGGGCGGCTGGCGCGCGAGGCCTCGACCGGCGAGCAGAAAGCCTGCCTGATCGCTGTGGTCCTGGCGGAGGCGCGGCTGCGCGCGGCCGCCGGCGAGCAGCAGCCGATCCTGTTGCTCGACGAGATCGCGGCCCACCTCGACCCGGAGCGCCGCGCGGCGCTGTTCGCCGAGCTGCTCGCGCTCGGCGCCCAGGCCTGGCTGACCGGCACCGAGGCCGCCGTGTTCGCGCCGCTTCGACCGGACGCCCAGTTCTTCACCGTTCAGGATTCCACGCTGCAGCGCCATGACCCAGTCCGATCGAGTTCCGTCTGAGCCCGCCCTGCCCGAGCCGATCCCGGCGGAGATTTACGATGCCACGTCGATTCAGGTGCTCGAGGGCCTGGAGGCGGTGCGCCGCAGGCCGGGCATGTATATCGGCGATACCGACGACGGCTCCGGGCTCCACCACATGGTCTTCGAGGTCGTCGACAACGCGATCGACGAGGCGCTCGCCGGCTACTGCGACCGGGTCGAGGTGCTCCTCAACGCCGACGGCTCGGTCACCGTCCGCGACAACGGCCGCGGCATCCCGATCGACATCCACGAGGGCGAGGGCGTCTCGGCCGCCGAAGTGATCATGACCCGGCTGCACGCCGGCGGCAAGTTCAACCACAACTCGTACAAAGTCTCGGGCGGCCTGCATGGTGTGGGCGTCTCGGTGGTCAACGCGCTCTCGGAATGGCTGGAGCTGCGGATCTGGCGCAACCGCCAGGAGCACTTCATGCGCTTTCGCGACGGCGGCGAGCCGGAAGCGCCGCTCGCGGCCGCCGGCGGCGCGGTCGACCGGCGCGGCACCGAGATCACCTTCATGCCCTCGATCGAGGTCTTTTCCAGAACCGAGTTCAGCTACCAGACGCTCGAGCACCGTCTGCGCGAGCTCGCGTTCCTGAACGCCGGGGTCACGATCCTGTTGCGCGACGAGCGCGGCGCCGAGCCTCTCGAGGACAGCCTGCACTACGAGGGCGGCCTGGTTGCGTTCGTCGCCTATCTCGATCGCGCCAAGACCGCGATCCATGAGCCCCCCATCCTGCTCGCAGGCGAGCGCGACGGCATCCAGGTCCAGGCCGCTCTCGAGTGGAACGACGGCTACCACGAGACCACGCTCTGCTTCACCAACAACATCCCGCAGCGGGACGGCGGCGCCCATCTCGCCGGCCTGCGCACGGCACTCACCCGCTCGATCCAGGCCTACGCCCAGGAGAGCGGCATCGCCAGGCGCGAGAAGGTCACGCTCTCCGGCGAGGACGCCCGCGAGGGCCTGACCTGCGTCCTCTCGGTCAAGATGCCGGACCCCAAGTTCTCGTCGCAGACCAAGGACAAGCTGGTCAGCTCCGAGGTCCAGCCGGCCGTCCAGAGCGTGATCGGCGAGGGCCTGAACCGCTGGCTCGAGGAGAACCCGGCGCCCGCCCGGATCATCGTCGCCAAGACGGTCGAGGCGGCGGCCGCGCGCGAAGCGGCGCGCAAAGCCCGCGAGCTGACCCGGCGCAAGGGCGTGCTGGATGTCGCGAACCTGCCCGGCAAGCTCGCCGACTGCCAGGAGCGCGACCCGGCCGGCGCCGAGCTGTTCCTGGTCGAGGGCGATTCCGCCGGCGGCTCGGCCAAGCAGGGCCGCGATCGCGCCTTCCAGGCCATTCTCCCGCTCCGCGGCAAGATCCTGAACGTCGAGCGCGCGCGGCTGGACAAGATCCTGGGCTCGGGCGAGATCGGCACGATGATCACCGCGCTCGGGACCGGCATCAGGGACGATTTCGACCTCACGAAGCTGCGCTATCACCGCATCATCATCATGACCGATGCCGACGTCGACGGCGCCCACATCCGGACGCTCTTGCTCACCTTCTTCTACCGCCAGATGCCGGAGATCATCGAGGCCGGGCACCTCTACATCGCCCAGCCGCCGCTCTACCGGGTCAAGCGCGGCAATTCCGAGCGCTACCTCCGCAACGACGCCGAGCTTGAGGACTACCTGATCGCGGCCGGCCTCGAGGACGCGCGCCTGCAGGGCGCCGGGGGCGGCGTCTACGAGGGCGAGGCGCTCGGCAAACTGGTCGAGGAGGCGCGCCGCGCCGTCGGCCTGATCCACGCGCTCGAGCGCCGCCTGCCGGCCGAATTGGTCGAGGCCGCGGTGCTGGAAGGGGCGCTCGCCGAAGAAGCGCTGACCGGGCAGGCCGCGGGCCAGGGTTTCGCCGCGCGGATCGCGACCCGGCTCTCGGGCGACGGCCGCGAGATCTGGACCGGCAGCCGCGCCGAGGATGGGGCGCTCCTGTTCGCCCGCCGG
>DATAOG010000498.1:0-5317 GCA_036265855.1 Geminicoccaceae bacterium
TCGCAGATCATGCCCTCGCCCTTCAGAGCGGCATCGATCAGCTTTGCCGACACCGGAATCTGGCAACAAAAAACTGATAGCGAGCATAGCTGGACGACGCTGGGGCGCAAAAAGACCTGAACGCCGCCTCGGGTGCCTCGAGGCCCGAGGCGGCGGCCGGTATCGGCAAGGAGAAGCGCGATCGAGGAGCTCTTGGCAAGGCTCGGCGAGATCGAACCGTACCGGATCCGCGGCCGGGTGCGGAGCTGCCGAGGCACGCTGCTGGTCTGCGGCGGCCTCGCCGGCATGGTCGGACTGGGCGACACCTGCCTGATCGAGCCGCGCGGGCACAACCGTCACGAGTATTCATGGCCGGAAGCCGGCGACCCTGAGCCGCTGCTTGGCGAGGTCGTCGCGGTCGATGACGCCGGCGTCCATTTGCTGCCGTTCAGCGAACTCGAGGGGGTCGGCCTCGATGCCCGCGTCACGCTCGTCCGCGGCCTCGATCGCGTTCGGCCGACCCTCGGCTGGCTCGGACGGGTGCTGGATCCCTTGGCGCGGCCACTCGACGACGGGCCGACGCCGGAGTGGGGGCCCGCGGCCTATCCGCTGCACGCCCGGCCGGCAGCGGCGCACCGTCGCCGCGGCCTCGGGCCCCGGCTCGATCTCGGCGTGCGTGCGCTCAACCTGTTCACGCCCTGCTGCCGCGGCCAGCGGATGGGCATCTTCGCGGGCTCCGGCGTCGGCAAATCGACCCTGCTCGCGATGCTCGCCCGGCACGGCAACGCCGATGCCCTGGTCCTCGGCCCGATCGGCGAGCGTGGCCGCGAGGTCAACGCCCTGCTCCACGACGCGCTCGGCGAGGCGGGTCTGGCGCGCAGCGCCGTCGTGGTCGCGACCAGCGACATGCCGGCGATGCTGCGCCGCCGCGCCGCCTATCTGACGCTGAGCATTGCAGAGGCGCTGCGTGATCAGGGGCTGGCCGTGCTCTGTCTGATCGACAGCGTGACCCGGTTCGCGATGGCCTTGCGCGAGATCTATCTCGCCGCCGGCGAGCCGCCGACCAGCAAGGGCTATCCGCCGAGCGTGTTCGCCGAGCTGCCTCGACTCCTGGAGCGGGCCGGCCCGGGCATCAGCGAGGGCAGCATCACCGGCCTGTTCACGGTGCTGGTCGAGGGCGACGATCTCAGCGATCCGGTTGCCGATGCAGTCCGTGCCATCCTCGACGGCCATGTCGTGCTCGACCGGAGGATCGCCGAGGGCGGCCGCTTCCCCGCGGTCGACGTGCTGCGTTCGCTGTCGCGGAGCGCGCCGGATGCCTACCGGCCCGAGGAGCGGCCCCTGGTCGAGCGCGCCCGGCGGCTGATCCGGGCCTATGCCGAGACCGCCGAGCTGATCCAGCTCGGCGCCTATCGCCGGGGCAGCGACCCTCTGATCGACGCCGCGATCAGCGCACGGCCGGCGCTTGAGGCGGTGCTCAGCCAGTCGATCGAGGAGCGGAGCGCGCTCGGGGACGATTTCGCGCGCCTGGCGGCCGCGGTCGGCGCGGCCGAGGCCGAGGCGGCGGGCGCTTGAGCCAATGCAGTCGCTGCCTGTGCTTGCCCGACTCGCCGCGCTCGAGGTCGAGCGCGAGCAGCGCGCGCTGGCCGCGCTCGACGCCGATCTTCACGGGCTCCGCCGGCAGATCGCGGAGCTCGACGCCGATCTCGAGCGCGAGATCCAGGCAGCGGTCGACCTCGCCGGCGCCCGGGCGCTCGCGGTCTACCTCGAGGCGCAGCGGCAGCGTCGGGACGCCGCCGAGACGGAAATGACCCGCCTCCAACAGACGCGCGCGGCCCAGCTCGCCCGGCTGCTGGCGGGGCGGCTCGAGCTGAAGCGGCTGGAGCTGCTGCAGGCCCGGCTGGACCGGCGCCGGCGGGCCGAGGCGCTGCGCCTGGAACGCAAACGCCTGGATGAGCTCGCGATGTTGATGCGCGGCGCCCGGCGTTGAGCCGACACCTGATGCCGGCCGACTCTCGGAAGGCGTCCACGTCGAACGGCTGGGGCTCAGGGTCTGGGCGGCAGCGCCTTACGCGGGGCGCTGCAGCACGCTCGAGCACGAGGGTGACCGTGACGAGCGGGGGCGGGAGCCTTCAGGCGCCGTCCGGGCGCAGGTCGCGGGCGTAGCGCTGCCAGTTCTTGACATAGTGCGCCGCGGCTTCGTGGATGCGGGCGATGTGCCTGGCCTCGAGCTGGCGCACGACCTTCCCCGGTGCGCCCATGACCAATGAGTTCTCCGGGATTTTCTTGCCCTCGGGGATCAGGGCCTTGGCGCCGATCAGGCAGTTGCGGCCGATCACGGCGCCGTTCAGAATGACCGCGCCGATCCCGATCAGGCAGTTGTCGCCGATCGTGCAGCCGTGCAGCATGGCGAGATGGCCGACGGTCACGTCCTTGCCGATCGTGAGCGGAAATCCGGGGTCGGCGTGCAGCACGCAGCCGTCCTGGACGTTGACGTTCTCGCGCAGGCTGATCGGCTCGTTGTCGCCGCGCAGCACGGCCTGCCACCAGACGCTGGCATTGTGCGCGAGCCTGACGTCGCCTATCACGACCGCGGTCGGCGCGATCCAGAACGCGTCGTCGTGGGTCGTCAATCGGGCCCCACCCAGGGCATAACGCATGCCGCATCTCCCGACCGCAATCGGCGCATCTTAGTGGACGAGGCCGATCTCGAAAGGGGGCAAGCGCGAGCGGTCGGGCTCACCAGGGCGCTGGGCCTCGCGCGCTCGCTGGCCATCTACTACGGCCGGCCCTGGCGGCTGCGGGCGCTCCGGCGGCGCTATCGCGAGTTCCTCGGGCCGGGCGACCTCGCCTTCGATGTCGGCGCCCATGTCGGCAACCGGACCCGCTGCTTGCGCGCATTGGGCGCCCGGGTGATCGCGGTCGAGCCGCAGCCGGACTTTGCGGCCTGGCTGCGCCGCCAGTTCCGCAATGACCGCAGCGTCACGGTCCTCGAGGCCGCGCTCGGCGCCGCGCCCGGGCGAGCGATGCTGCACGTGAGCCGCCGCACGCCGACCGTCAGCACGCTGTCGGCAGGCTGGATCCGCCAGGTTCGACACAGCCGCGGCTTCGCCCGGGTGGTCTGGCGGAACGGCCACGAGGTCGGGGTCAGCACCCTCGATGCCCTGATCGCCCGTTACGGTCGCCCGCGCTTTTGCAAGCTCGACGTCGAGGGTTTCGAGGCCGAGGTCCTGCGTGGCCTCTCGGAGCCGATCCCGGCGCTGTCACTGGAGTACCTGCCCGCGGCGATCGAGGTGGCCCTGGCTGCGGTCGCACGTCTGGCGGGTCTCGGCGCCTACCGGTTCAATCTGACCGAGGGCGAGCAGACGCGCTGGCGCTGGCCCCAATGGCGCGACGCCGATGCGACCCTTGCCTGGCTTGCCAGCCTGCGGCCTGGCGCGCGTTCGGGCGACGTCTGGGGCCGACTGGAGCCTCCGGCATGAGCAGGCAGCCAGGTGCGGCTCGGGGCGGGCGGCCCCTGGGGCTCGTGCTTGCGCTCGCCTGGCTGTCGGCGGTCTGGAATCTGCCGGTCGAGCTCGCGGATCTCAAGGCCTCTGCGTTGCTGGCGCTTGCGGGTGAGATCGCGCTGCTGTTCGGCGTGCTGGCGCTGGTCGCGCCGCTCCGGCGGGGCCGGAGCGGGCGGGCGCTCGCCTGGGCAGTCGGCTTGGCCACGGCCGCGGTCGCGCTGCTCAAGATTGCCGAGCTCGTGATCCGCTCGAGCCTGGGGCGCCCGTTCAACCCGGTCTTGGATCTGCCTCTTGCGGCATCGCTGATGCACCTCCTGATCGGCACGCTCGGCGGCGTCCTCGGCTGGCTGGCGCTCGCGGGCCTGGCTCTGGTCCCTATCGCGGTGCTGTTCGTCACCGTCCGCGCGGTGCGCATGGCCCAGGCGGTTCTCGAGGAGGCGCGGTGGCGGCGCGCCACTCGGGGCGCGGCGGCGCTGGCACTCGTCCTGCTCGTTGCCGAGCTGCTCGTGCCGTCGGCCTTCGCGCGCTGGCGTCCGGTACCGCTCAGGACCAGCCAGATGCTGGCCGAGGAATGGCGCCAAGGGCAGGTGATGCTCGCCGACCGCGCCGGCTTCCAGCGCCGCGCGGCCGATGATCCTTTCCGGGACACGCCGGCCGACAGGCTGCTGACCGGGCTTGGCGACGCCGATGTGGTGCTGGTCTATGTCGAATCCTATGGCCGCAGCGCACTCGAGCAGCAGCGCTACGCCGAGCTGCTGCTGCCGCGGCTTGCGAGCTTCGAGCGGCGGCTAGCGGACGCGGGCCTGGTCGCAGCCTCGGGCTATCTCACCTCGCCGACCATGGGCGGCCAGTCGTGGCTCGCGCACGGCACCCTCGGCAGCGGGCTCTGGATCACCGACCAGAGCCTCTACGATCTCCTGGTCACGAGCGACCGCCTGACGCTGACCAAGGCCTTCGTGCGGTCCGGCCGGCGGGCGGTCGCGGTCCGGCCGGCGATCACGATGCCCTGGCCCGAAGGTCAGATGCTCGGCTATCAGCAGATCTACGCCGCCAACGATCTCGGCTATCGTGGCAAGCCTTACAACTGGATCACGATGCCGGACCAGTACACGCTCGCCGCGTTCGAGCGCCGCGAGCGCGACCGGCCGCACCCGCCGCTCTTTGCCGAGATCGCGCTGGTCAGCAGTCACGCGCCCTGGACGCCGATCCCGCCGGTGCTCGAGCGGTGGTCGACGATCGGCGATGGCCAGGTGTTCTCGCGCTGGTCGGAGGCCGGCGATCCGCCCGACGTGGTCTGGCGCGACCCGAACCGGGTGCGCGCCCAATATGCGCTCGCGATCGACTACGTGCTGAGCGTGCTCGCTTCTTACAGCGCCCGGTTTGTTGGCGACCACACGCTTCTGATCCTGGTCGGCGACGAACAGCCGGCGCCGCTGATCACCGGCGAGCGGGCGGGCCGCGACGTGCCGATGCACGTGATCAGCGGCTCGCGGGCTCTGCTCGAGCCGTTTCTCCGCTTCGGTTTCACGCCCGGAATGCGCCCCCGGGGCGGCCCGGCGGTCGCGCGTATGGATCGGTTCCGGGACATGTTCCTCGACGCCTTCAGCCGGCCGGCCGGCGCTCCGACCGCGCGCACACAATCATGATCGTTCGGGTCGAATGCTACGCCGGCCACCGCGGCGAGGAGACCCCGCGGCGGGTCTGGTTCGATGGCCGCTCCGTCGAGCTCGTGGAGTTGCTGGACGCCTGGCTCGCGCCCGACCACCGCTATTTCAAGATGCGGGGCGCCGACGGCGCGACCTATATCCTGCGCCACGGCCAGGCGAGCACCC
>DATAOG010000499.1:0-3336 GCA_036265855.1 Geminicoccaceae bacterium
CGAAATTGGATCCCGAGGCGATCGACGTGCAGCGGGCGCGCCGCGTTCTCGACGAGGATCACTACGGGCTCGACAAGATCAAGCGGCGGATCCTCGAGTATCTGGCGGTGCGTAAGCTCAACCCGAAGGGCAAGAGCCCGATCCTCTGCTTCGTCGGGCCGCCGGGCGTCGGCAAGACCTCGCTCGGCCAGAGCATCGCGCGCGCCACCGGACGCCGGTTCGTGCGTGCGAGCCTCGGCGGCGTCCACGACGAGGCCGAGATCCGCGGCCACCGCCGGACCTACATCGGCGCGCTGCCCGGCAGCATCATCCAGAGCATCCGTAAGGCCGGCACCCGCAATCCGGTGTTCATGCTCGACGAGATGGACAAGCTCGGTGCCGGCTTTCACGGCGACCCGAGCTCGGCGCTGCTCGAAGTGCTCGACCCCGAGCAGAACGCGACCTTCCGCGACAACTATCTCGCGGTGCCTTTCGATCTGAGCCAGGTGATGTTCATCGGCACCGCCAACGTGCTGGACGGTATTCCGGGCCCGTTGCGCGACCGCATGGAGATCATCGAGCTGCCGAGCTACACCGAGGACGAAAAGGTCGAGATCGCAAGACGTTACCTGGTCATGCGCCAGCTCGAATCGAACGGGTTGCGGCCGGACCAGGCCGCGATCGGCGAGGCGACGATCCGGGCGATCGTGCGCAACTACACGCGCGAGGCCGGCGTCCGCAATCTCGAGCGTCTGATCGGCGCCGTGCTCCGTTACGTCGCGGTCAGGATCGCCGAGGGCGTCGCTCAGCAGATGCGGGTCGAGCCCGGGGATCTGCGCGCGATCCTCGGCCCGAGGCAAGTCGAGAGCGAGATCGCGATGCGGACCAGCGTGCCGGGCGTCGCGACCGGGCTCGCCTGGACGCCGGTCGGCGGCGACATCCTGTTCGTCGAGGCGACCCGGATGCCGGGCAATGGCAAGCTGATCCTGACCGGGCAGCTCGGTGACGTGATGAAGGAGAGCGCTCAGGCGGCGCTCAGCTTGATCAAGTCGCGCGCGCGCCAGCTCGGGATCGACGAGGGCCTGTTCGAGAAGAGCGACATCCACGTCCACGTCCCCGCCGGGGCCGTGCCCAAGGACGGGCCGTCGGCGGGCGTGGCGATGTTCACGGCCCTGGTGTCGCTGCTCACCGAGCGGACCGTGCGCAACGACACCGCGATGACCGGCGAGATCAGCCTGCGCGGGCTCGTGCTGCCGGTCGGCGGGATCAAGGAGAAGGTGCTGGCGGCGCATCGCGCCGGGCTCGCCCGCGTGCTGCTCCCGGCCCGCAATCGGAAGGATTTCGAGGACATCCCGGAGAGCGCCCGCGAGAGCCTCGAGTTCGTCTGGCTCGAGCGGGTCGACGATGCCACCCGGGCGGCGCTCGAGACCGCGACGGTGGCGGCGGAGCCGGTCCCCGCCGAGTGATCCGACCGGCCGGCGCCTGTGGTCGGGCCGGCCGGAGCCGCGGCCGAGCCCGGATCCCCAGCCTGGGCGGGGCCAAGTTGACAGATCGGTCGTATTTTATGCATATTGTTACGGATCGGTCTGGCAAGAGGTCCCGGCCATGGCGACGATCCGGCGCGTTCTCTCCGACGACCGCAGCGCGATCAGGCTGAGACAGGCCGCGATCGCATCGGCCTTCGCCATGGCCGCCGTGGGGGCCGGCATCTTCCTGATGGTGGTCGGCAACCAGCTCCATGAACGGTCCAGCCATCGTGTGCTGTGGGCGCTTGTCGAGGGCGTCCGCACCCTGATCTGAACGCCGTCGGCCGGAAAGCTGTCCAATGTGCGTCGCGAGCGCGCGGGCGCTTGCCCTCTCGGCTCTGCTGAGCCTGACCATCGTCGCGCCGGCCGGGGCCGAGGATATCCCGGAATGCAGCGCGGTGACCGCCGGGCAGTTGAGCGTCCAGACCGATGTCCAATGCGAATGTCGATTCTTCACCGAGAGCTTTCTCGCGGGCACGCCTGCGGGTTATCGCTGGGATTGCGGCATTCTTCGCCCGCGGCTCAATGCCCCGGTCCCGGTTGACCTCAACGTCTACCCCTACGGCCTGCCGGACTCGCTGTCGCTGGAGCAGACCGGCATCCCGCCGCAGGATCAGGAGTCACCGCGGCCCAAGCACCCGAAGGCGATGCACCAGAAGGCCTATTGACTCGACAGCCGCGCTGCGGCCGGGTTGTTCGCGGGCGCGACCCTCCGCCCGGGAAGACGACCATGCAGGACAGAGCGCCGTCCGCCGAGCCTTTGCTGCGCGTCGAAGGCCTGAGCAAGCGCTTCGGTGCAGTGGTGGCGCTCGATCAGGTGAGCTTCGAGGTCCGGGCCGGCGAGGTCTTGGGCCTGCTCGGCGACAACGGCGCCGGCAAGTCGACCTTGATCAAGATCCTCTCGGGCTCGCTCGAGCCGTCTGCGGGCCGGATCTGGTTCGACGGCCGCAGCGTCACTTTCGCAACCCCGGCCGAGGCCAAGGCACAGGGCATCGAGACGGTCTATCAGGACCTGTCGCTCTGCCCGAACGTCGACACGGTCGCGAACTTCTTCATGGGCCGCGAGCTCACCCGCAACCTCGCCGGCTTCAAGTTCCTGCGCGAGCGGGCGATGCAGGCCGAGACCGAGCTGGCGCTCAAGGGCATCGGCACCGAGATCCCATCGGTCCGGACCGCGGTCGAGCACCTCTCGGGCGGCCAGCGCCAGGCGATCGAGCTCTGCCGGTTCGTCCACTGGGGCGGGCGGCTCGTGCTGCTGGACGAGCCGTTCGCTGCGCTCGGCGTCGCTCAGACCCGGCGCGGGCTCGAACTGGTCGAGCAGATCAAGCGCCGGGGTGTGGCGATCATCGTGATCACCCACAACATCCTGCACGCGTTCCAGGTCGCCGACCGGATCGTCGTCCTGCGCCACGGCCGGGTCACCGGCGAGCGCACGGTCCGCTCGACCAGCCCCGAGGAGATCGTGAGCCTGATCACGGGCGAGCTGGCCGATCGTCTCCCCGCGAAAGCCGGACCAGCGCCCTCACAGCACTGACGCTCGGGAGCTGGAGCGCACGGAGGGCCCGGAAATTCTTGGTCATGCTGGCTCGGTATCGGTCTGCAAGAACTCGTCGCCTCGGTGAGCAGCGGCTGCTGCGCGGGGCAGAAGCGTCCATCGCCGGAAAGGCGATTGATCCGGCGGGCCGGGGGCCGTTTAATCGGAGGTCAGCAACCGAGCCAACAGGGAGGCAAGGAAGATGGGTAAGATGACGAGGCGGGGCGCGCTGCTGGCGGGCGCAGCAGTGGTTGGGCTGGCGGCCTGGCGGCCGGCCGTGGCTCAGCAGAAGGGCAC
>DATAOG010000500.1:0-3559 GCA_036265855.1 Geminicoccaceae bacterium
GTCGCTCTCCGGGATCGTGGCCAGCCTCCGATCGAGCGCGGCGAAGCTCGCCTCGACATAGGCGGCGAGCCGCTCCGCCCGGTCCTCGACGCCCAGCACCCGGCCGAGCAGACGGATCGCCGCGGCGGTGTGCGCGAACGTGCCGTCGATCAGGACATAAGGAATCCCGGTCTGCGCCTGCACCCGGTCGGCGAGCGAAACGTAGGTGTCGCGCACCGAGCCGAAGTCGAGGATCAGATCCGGCCTGACCTTGAGCACGACCTCGAGATTGGCGGTATCGCCGCGGCCGGTCAGCATGCCGAGCTCGGGCAGATCGCGAGTCGCGGGCATGAGATAGGGCAGTTCCTCAGGCCGGGGCGCCCGCGGCCAGCCGGTCAGGCGATCGGGCGCCAGCACGTAGAGCAGCACGGCCGCGGGCGGCCCGGCGGCGAACACGCGCTCGATCCGGTCGGGCAGCCGGACCACGCGGCCGGCGGAATCGGTCAGGCTGCGCTCCGCCCGTGCCGGCGCCGCCGCGAGCAAAAGGGCAAAACCGCAGGCTGCCGACCGCACCAGGACGCCCCTCGCGCTGATCACGGATCGCTCCTCCTCCATCGGCATCTCGGGGATTTCGCGACAGACCTCCGCGCCGCCCTTCCGGCAAGGATGCCATCGCCCGATCGGCCGCGCGATCTGGAATCGGCGACGGCTCGATGAGAAGCGAATCCGCGATCAGGGCACCGGCGTCGGCCCAGGGTTGCAACCTCTCGCCCGAGCCGACATGTTGATCTGTCCGCGGCCAGGGACGCGCCGGCCCGAACTTTCCGGGATGCGGGCCGCCGGCGGCACGGGCAGGGCGGTCTGGTCAGGGAAGGGCCGGCCTGGCCTGGAAGAGCGGGATCGAACCAGGCGGCGACAGGTTCTGGCGATCCGCGCCGCGCGCGCGACGGACGCCGCACGGAATTGACCAGCTCAGCCGGGCTATGAGCAACGGGGATCGGCAGTCATGGCCACACCGAACCAGCGGGTCGAGCGCAAGCTCGCCGCGATCTTCGCGGCGGACGCGGCGGGCTATTCCCGGCTGATGGGCTTGGACGAGGTCGAGACGTTGCGCCGGCTGTCGGCGCACCGCGAGACCATCGACGGCCTGATCGCCGAATACGGTGGCCGGATCGCCAACACTGCAGGCGACAGCATCCTGGCCGAGTTCCCGAGCGCCGTGGCTGCCGTGCAATGCGCGGTCGAGGTCCAGGCGCGGCTCGCAAGCGCCAACGAAGGCGTTCCCGCCGACCGCCGGCTGGAGTTTCGGATCGGCGTGCACGTCGGCGACGTCATGATTCGGGACGGCGATCTGTTCGGAGATGGCGTCAACACGGCGGCGCGCCTCCAGACGCTGGCGGAGCCGGGCGGGGTCTGCATCTCGAGCGCGGTCCATGAGCATGTCCGAAGGGTCCTGCCGCACCGGTTCTCCGACCTCGGGCCGCAGGTCGCCAAGAACATCGACGAGCCGCTCAGAGCGTACCTGCTGTCGTCGGGCGGCGAGGCGGCGCCGGCCACTGTCGCTGCGCAGCCGCGCCGGCCCAAGGCATTGCCGCTGCCCGACCGGCCCTCGATCGCGGTCCTGCCGTTCAACAACCTGAGCGGTGATCGGGATCAGGAATATTTCGCGGACGGCCTGGTCGAGGACATCATTACCGGGTTGAGCCGGGTACGGTCGTTCTTCGTCGTCGCGCGCAACTCGTCGTTCACCTACAAGGGCCGGGCGGTCGACGTGCGCCAGGTCTCCCGTGAGCTCGGCGTGCGGTACGTGCTCGAGGGCAGCATCAGGAAGGCGGGCCCGCGCGTCCGGATCACCGGTCAGCTGATCGATGCGACGACCGGCCATCACGTCTGGGCCGATCGTTTCGACGGCGAGATCAAGGACATCTTCGAGCTCCAGGACAAAATCACGGAAAGCGTCGTCGGCGCGGTCGAGCCGAGCATCAGGTTGCAGGAGATCAAACAGGCGCGCGCCAAACCGACCAGCTACATCACCGCCTATGATCTGCACCTGCGGGCCCTGCCGCATTTTTACAGCATGACCCGCGAAGGGTTTGCCGAGGTCCGCAAGCTCACGAACGAAGCGTTGAGCATCGACCCGGACTTCACGCTGGCCAAGGCTTTGGGAGCCTACATTCGCAGCATCTCGGTCAGCCAGTGCTGGCACGAGCCGGACGACATCCGGGTCGCGGTGCGGATGGCCCGCGAGGTGCTCGCCGAGGCGCGAGATGACCCGACCAGCCTTCGTTTCGCCGCCCAGGTGCTGGCCTACAGCGCGAAGGACTACGAGTCGGCGCTGGGCGCGATCGACCGATCGCTGTACCTGAACCCCAACTCGGCCCAGGGCTATACCGGTGGCGGCTGGGTCAATGCCTATGCCGGCCGGCCGCTGATCGCGATCGACCACTTCGAGAGGGCGATGCGCCTGAGCCCGATCGATCCTGAGAAGGGGATCGCGCTCTCGGGCATCGGGATGAGCCACCTGATGCTGGAGCGCTTCGAGGAAGCCCTGACCTGGGGCGCAAGCGCGTTGCAGGAGATGCCGAACTACGGGTCCTCGCACAGGGTCGTGATCGGGGCGCTGGTGGGGCTGGGCCGGCTGGAGGAGGCGCGAACCGCTGCCAGCCGTCTTCTGGAGGTCTTCCCGAGCTACACGCTGAGCTTGCAGAAGGAGATAAATCCCTGGCGGGACGAGGCGTTCGCCGAGCGCTACGTCGAGGCGCTCCGGATCGCGGGCATCCCCGAATGATCGCACGCGCCATTGCGCAGCGGCCGGGCCGCGCGCGTTGAGGTGGCAGAGAGCCGGGGGGCTGACGATCGATCCGGCTCGGACCAGCGCCTCCTGCGTCGCAGCGCGCGGCCGTGATCGAGAGTCCGAGATCGGCCCGTGGGGCAGGATCCTGCGCATCGGCGTGGCTTTGGTTCGAGCCTGCTCGTGCTTGCGGGCTGCACCAGCCTCGGCCCGGCCACGATCCGGCGCGACCGGGTCGATTTCGCCGAGGCGATCGTCGATGCCACCAAGCGCGAGGCCCTGCTCAACATCGTCAAGCTGCGCTACGCCGACACGCCGAGCCTGGTCTCGGTCAACCAGCTGGTCGCCGGCTACAGCATCAACGGCACGGTCAGCGTCGGCACCGACTTCCTCGACCGCAGCTTCAATTTTGCCAACGACGTCAACCTCGGCGCCTCCGGTTCCTTCACCGAGAACCCGACCGTGACCTACGCGCCGATCGCCGGCGAGGATTTCGCCCGCGCCATGCTGACGCCGATCCCGCCCTCGGAGCTGTTCGCGATGCTCGCGGCCGGGGCACCGCCCGACGTGATCGGCCTCGCGGTCCAGTCGATCAACGGTCTGCGCAACTGGTCCACGACCGCCCCGGGGGCGACCCCCGCCGATCCCACCTTCATCGAGGTGCTCGATCTGTTGACGACGCTCCGCCGCGACGCCCTGATCGGCTTCGCGTTCGAGACCCAGGCGGGCGTGCTCCACGCCGACCTGCTGATCAATGCGCCGCCCGATGCCGCGCTCGTGCCCTCCGCC
>DATAOG010000501.1:0-4890 GCA_036265855.1 Geminicoccaceae bacterium
AGGGCGGGCTGCAGCAGGCTCTCGAACAGCAGCTTGCGCATGTTCGCCTTCGCTAGATGTCGTGGCCAGAGTAGGAGCAGTTGAAGGATTTGTTGCAGAGCGGAAAATCGGCGACGATGTTGCCCTCGATCGCCGCCTCGAGCAGCGGCCATTGGAACCAGGACGCATCCCGCAGGTGGCAGCGCAGGACGCGACCGTCGGCCGCAAGCCGCAGCCAGACCAGGACATCGCCGCGGAACGCCTCGGCGAGCGCCATGCCCTCGCCGCCGGCGGCCGGCACTGCGGTCCGGATTCCGCCCTCCGGCAGCCGCTCCAGGATCTGCGCGAGCAGCGAGAGGCTCTGCTGGATCTCGCGGACCCGGACCCAGACCCGGGCATTGACGTCGCTGTCCGTCAGGACCGGGACCTCGAGCTCGAGCTGGTCGTAGGGCGGATAGCCGGGGGTCCGGCGGGCATCGAAGGCCCGCCCGGCCGCCCGCCCGACGTAGCCGCCGGCGGCGAAGCTTCGGACCAGCTCGGGCGCGACCCGGCCCGTGGCGACCGTCCGGTCCTGCAGCGAAGCGGTGTTGTCGTAGAGCTCGACGAGCTCGGGGAACCGGCGCCGGATCTCGGCGAGCAGCGCGCGCACCGCGGCGGCCCCGTCCGCGCCGAGGTCCGAGGCGACCCCGCCCGGGCGGATGCAGTCCATCATCAGCCGGTGACCGAAGCAGACATCCGCCGCGCGCAGCACGCGCTCGCGGAGCACGGCGCAATGGGCGTGCATCAGCGCGAACGCGGCGTCATTGCAGATCGCGCCAACGTCGCCCAGGTGGTTGGCGATGCGCTCCAGTTCCGCCATGAGCGCGCGCAGCCAGACCGCCCGCGGCGGCGGCTCGATGCCGAGCGCGGCCTCCACGGCGCGGGCGAAGGCCAGCGCATAGGCGACCGTGCTGTCGCCCGAGGTGCGGCCGGCGAGCCTGGCTGCCCGCTCCAGGTCGGCGCCGGCCATCAGCGCCTCGATCCCCTTGTGAACGTAGCCCAGGCGCTGCTCCAGCCGGACCACGGTCTCGCCGCTCGCGGTGAAGCGGAAGTGGCCGGGCTCGATGATCCCGGCGTGCACCGGCCCGACCGGGATCTGGTGCAGGCTTTCGCCGAGCGCGGGCAGGAAGGCATAAGCCTCGCGGCCGGCGGTCTCGCCGGGGCCGGCGCCGAGCGGGTGGCGGACGCCCCAGACGCCGTGATCGAGCCAGCGGCGGGGGTCGGGCGCGTCCTCCGCGACCAGCCCGAACAGATCCGAGATCGCCCGCTCGAGCCGGCCGGCCGCCGGGTGCAGGCGCGCGATCGAGGGGAAACGGCGGTCCGGACAGGCGAGGCTGAGCACGCCGATTGTTCCCGCCGGCTCGTCGAGCAGGACGAGATGGACCGCATCGGCCTCGCCGAACAGTCCGAGCAGCGCGAGCATGCCGTCGGCGAGCGCGTCGGCGGCGGCGCTCCAGGTCGGCCGCGCCACCCGCACGCGCGGCCAGGGCCGGTGCGCCGCGACCGGCGCGCCCGCGGCCAGGAGCTCGGAAAGCGTGCCCCGATCCGCCATGCCCGCTAGCCCAGCCGCAGCGCCACGCTCTGGAACCAGGCGACCAGCGGCCCCGGCAGATAGAGGCCGGCCAGCAGCACGAGCGCCAGATGGGCGAACATCGGCGCATGGGAGACCTCGAGCGGCCGGCCGCCGGCGAGCGGCGCGCCGAACGCGAGGCCCTGCAGCCGCAGCATCAGCGCGCCAAAGCCGATCAAGAGACCCAGGACGAGCGGCAGCGCCAGCAGCGGCTGCCGCGCGATGGTCGAGCTCACGACCAGGAACTCGCTCATGAAGATGCCGAGCGGCGGCATGCCGGCGATCGCGATCACGCCGAGCACGAGGCCCCAGCCGAGTCTCGGATGGCTCTCGGTCAGGCCCTGGATGCCGGCGATCCGCTGCGTGCCCGTGGCCTGCGCGATGTGGCCGACGCCGAAGAAGATCGCGGACTTGGTCAGGCTGTGCATGGTCATGTGCAGCAGGCCGGCGAAGTTGGCGAGCGGGCCGCCCATGCCGAACGCGAACGTGATGATCCCCATGTGCTCGATCGAGGAGTAGGCGAACATCCGTTTGATGTCGCGCCGCCGGTAGAGCATGAACGCGGCGAAGATCAGCGAGGCCAGACCCATGGTCACCATCAGCGGGCCGGGTGCGAGCGCGCCCTCGTTGGCTGCCAGCAGGAGCTTGAAGCGGAGCAGCGCGAACAGCGCGACATTGAGCAGGAGTCCGGACAGCACGGCCGAGATCGGCGTCGGCCCCTCGGCGTGGGCGTCGGGGAGCCAGGCGTGCAGGGGGGCGAGCCCGACCTTGGTGCCGTAGCCAAGCAGCAAAAACACGAAAGCAAGGTTAAGCAGTCCGGAATCGAAACCGGCGGCCCGGCCGGCGAGCACGGTCCAGGCCATCGCGTCCATGCCCTCGCCGACCACCGCGCGGCCGGCGAGATAGACGAGGATCGTGCCGAACAGCGCGAGCGCGATGCCGACGCTGCCCAGGATGAAGTATTTCCAGGCGGCCTCGAGCGCCGCCTCGGTGCGGTAGATGCCGACCATCAGCACGGTCGTGAGCGTCGCGATCTCGATCGCGACCCCCATCAGGCCGATGTTGTTCGAGACCAGCGCCAGGTTCATCGCGAACATCAGCACCTGGTACATCGCGTGGTAGAAGCGCAGGTA
Organism: Geminicoccaceae bacterium; assembly: GCA_036265855.1. Taxonomy (GTDB): domain Bacteria; phylum Pseudomonadota; class Alphaproteobacteria; order Geminicoccales; family Geminicoccaceae; genus DATAOG01. Next base: position 2,722 of record DATAOG010000501.1, read on the forward strand.
GGCGGGCGTCAGCCGGCCGATCTCGACCTCGTGGCCGATGTAGCCGGCGCTGAACGCGCTGGTGGTGAAGGCGACGAAGGTGTTCAGCGCGATGAACACGACGTTCAGGTCGTCGACCAGCAGCAGCCGGCCCGCGGCCGGGCGCGCGACGAACAGCGTCAGCGCCGCGAGGAAGGTGAGCGCCGCGGCGGCGATGTTGAGCCTGGCGCTGAGCCGATAGTCCGGCAGCAGTGCCAGCGTCGCCGCGGCCGCCGCCGGCACGAGGAGCACCGCCGCGACCGCGACCGCGCCGAGCCCGCCGGTCACGGGCGCTCGCCCCGGAACGACTCGAGCGCCTGCAGGTCGACGGTGTCGAAGCGCTCGCGGATCCGGAACAGGAAGATGCCGATCACGATGAACGCGATCAGGATCGAGAAGGCGACGCTGATCTCGACCACGAGCGGCATGCCCTTGGCGCCGGTCGCGGCCAGGACCAGGCCGTTCTCGAGCGACATGAAGCCCACGACCTGGCTCACCGCGTTGCGCCGCGTGACCATCATCAGGAGCCCGAGCAGGACGACCGAGAGCGCGAACGCGAGGTCCTCGCGGGCGAGCGGGTCGGCATCGGCGGACGCCGGCAGCATGACCACGATCGCGAGCGCGACCAGGCCGATGCCGGCGAGCATCGTGAGCCCGACCCCGACCACGGTCTCGATCGTCCGGTGAATGCCGAGCCTGACCACGATCCGATGCAGCGCCACCGGGATCGCGATGCCCTTGAACAGCAGCGCGATCGCGGCGGTGACGTAGAGGTGCGGCGCCACCTGGACGTACGCCTGCCAGGCGACCGAGAGGGCGAGCACGCAGGCGTGCAGCGCGAACACGTTGAGCAGGCCGAACATCCGGTCCTGGTAGAGCAGCATGAAGCTCAGCAGCACGAGCCCGCCCGCCAGCAGGTGCGCGATGTCGAAAGCGAGGCCGGTCGCCATCAAAGGCCGCGCGAGACGAACAGCAGGAGCGTGCCGAGCAGGCCCAGCATCAGCGCCGCGCCCAGGAACTGGGGCACCCGGAAGACCCGCATCTTGGCGATCGCGGTCTCGAACACCGCGAGCAGGAAGCCGCCGACCGCGAGCTTTCCCACGTACGCGGCGATGCCGAGGCCGTAGGCGGCGAGGCCACCGCCGGCCGCCGCCATGCCCCAGGGCAGGAAGACGCAGCCCAGCAGCGAGACGTAGAGCAAAAGCTTGAGCGCGGCCGCGAGCTCGATCATCGCGAGATGCCGGCCCGAATATTCGAGCATCATCGCCTCGTGGACCATCGTGAGCTCGAGATGGGTCGCCGGGTTGTCGACCGGGATCCGGGCGTTCTCGGCGATCGCGACCATGATCAGCGCGACCAGCGCCAGGCCCAGCGAGACGCGCAGGCCGACGTTGCGCTCGAGCATGAAGGCCGCGATCTGCGACAGCTCGGTGGTGCCGGCGAGCAGGGCCAGCGTGAAGATGATCATGATCATCGCGGGCTCGGCCAGCGAGGCGATCATGACCTCGCGGCTCGAGCCGATGCCGCCGAAGCTCGTGCCGACGTCAAGCCCGGCCAGCGCCAGGAAGAAACGGGCGCTGCCGAGCAGCGCTGTGATCGCGATCAGATCGGCCGACCAGCTGAACAGGAGACCGGTCGCGAAGGTCGGGACCAGCGCCGCGGCGACCCAGATCCCGGCGAACACCAGGTACGGAACGACCCGGAACAGCCAGGACGCGCTGTCGGCGAGCACGACCTCCTTCTGCAACAGGCGCAAGAGATCGCGATAGGGCTGGAGCAGCGGCGGTCCCTGGCGGCGCAGCAGGCGCGCCTTGACCTTGCGCACGAAGCCCAGCAGCAGCGGCGCCAGCAGCAGCACGAGCGCCATCTGGGAGCCCTGGACCAGGAGGCCCCGGATCAGCGCCATATCACGAGCACCAGGAGCAGCGAGATCAGGGCCAGGAACACCATCATCAGATAGCTGCGGATCGTCAGGAACTGCAGAAGGTTGAGCCGGTCGGCGACCGATCCGACCGCGCCGGCGATCGGCACGCAGACGCCGTCCCAGGCGAGGTCCTGGAGGCTGAGGTGGAACTCTGCCGGGCGCAGATCGCCCGGGGCCGGCATGTCGACCGCCTCGCGGGCGCGGAAGGCGAGCGTCCCGAACACGCG
>DATAOG010000502.1:0-2860 GCA_036265855.1 Geminicoccaceae bacterium
GGCCCCGAGCCGCAGATGACGAGCCACGAGACCGCCTGCCTTCTGAACCCGGGCGAGCGCGAAGCGAACGTCAGGATCACGGTCTTCTTCAGCGACCGCGAGCCGGCCGGCCCCTATCCCGTGACCGTGCCGGCCAGGCGCACCAGGCACGTGCGCTTCAACGAGCTGAAGGATCCGGAGCCGATCCCGCGGGATACCGACTACGCGAGCGTGATCGAGGCGGACGTGCCGATCGTGGTCCAGCACACTCGCCTGGATTCCCGCCAGGCCGAGCTCGCGCTAGTCACCACGATCGCGTTCGCCGGCGATTGACGACCCTTCGACCTGATTGGCAAAGGACAATCGCGATGAGAGCGAAGCTGATCAACGACGCCCCGCAACGGACGTTTGCGGTCGTGTTCGACAGCGGCGACGAGGTCCTGGAGAACCTGCTGGCGTTCGCCAGGGCGGAGGAGCTCTCGGCCGCCGAGTTCACGGGCCTGGGCGCGCTCAGCGACGTCGTGCTCGGCTATTTCGACTGGCAGGAGAAGGACTACCGGCGAATCCCGATCGCGGAGCAGGTCGAGGTGCTGGCGCTGACCGGCAACGTCGCGCTCCAGGACGGCGAGCCCAAGCTGCATCCGCACATCGTGGTCGGCAAATCCGACGGCAGCGCGCACGGCGGCCATCTGCTCGAGGGCCACGTCCGGCCGACCCTCGAGGTCATCGTCACCGAATCGCCCTCGCACCTGCAGCGCCGCTCCGACCCCGAGACCGGCCTCGCCCTGCTGCGGCTCTAGCCCGATCCGATCGGAGGCGCGGTCAACTCAGGCCAGGATCGCGCGCCATGCGGAGAGCTTCGCGGCGAACGGCAGGGCGGCATGCGCCGGGCTCGTGGACGGCAGGCGCAGACGCTCGATCTTCGGGCCGGCGGGAAGGCCCGGCAGAACGTGCTTCTCGAACAGCTGCTCCGCCGTGCGGCCGTTGAAGCAGATCTTCCGGATCTGCGGGTGGGCGGAAAGGAAGCTCGCGAAATCGTTGGGCACGACCGAGGCCGCGACGATGGCCGAGTCCAGGCTGCTCGCGCGGGTGCAGGACTCGAGCACGTCCCAGAGCGCGAGGTCGGCCGAGCAGATCGCGGCAAGCCGCGCCTCGTAGGCGCCGGCCGGATCGAGCCCGAGCAGCTCGCCCACGATCGGCCAGAACTGGTTGCGCGGATGCGCGTAGTACTGGCGCGCGCTGAGCGACGCCTTGCCCGGCATCGAGCCCAGGATCAGGACCCGCGCGGTTCTGCTCGCGACCGGTGGAAAGCTTCGAGCCCGCAATCCGCGCCCGCTTTGGCCAGACGTCCTCGAGCGGCCCTGGTAGCATCGCGGATAGGCCCTGGTCACCAGGGCTCTGGCGGGTATGATGGGGCGAACCCCGCCTTCGAGGAGCCGTCATGACGAGCCCGTTTTTGCCGTCGGTCTGCCCGCACGACTGTCCAAGCGTCTGCGCGCTCGAGGTCGAGCGGCTGGACGGCGGCCGGCTCGGCAAGGTCCGGGGCTCTGAGCGCAACCCCTACACCGCGGGCGTGATCTGCGCCAAGGTCGCCCGCTATCACGAGCGCTTCCATCACCCGGACCGGCTGACCCGGCCCTTGCGCCGCCTTGGGCCCAAAGGCTCGGGAAAGTTCGTGCCGGTCGGCTGGGACGACGCCGTCGACGAGGTCGCCGAGGCGTTCACCCGCGCGATCCAGCGCCACGGCAGCGAGACCGTCTGGCCCTACTTCTACGCCGGCACGATGGGGCTCGTGCAGCGCGACGGCATCAACCGGCTGCGCCACGCGATGCGCTATTCGGGCTGGCACACGACGATCTGCGTCACGCTCGCCGATGCCGGCTGGCGGGCGGGCTACGGCCGGCGCTGGGGCGTCACCGGCGAGGAGATGGTGCATTCCGACCTGATCGTGATCTGGGGCACCAATCCCGTGAACACCCAGGTCAACGTGATGACCCATGTCGCCCGGGCGCGCAGGGCGCGCGGTGCCAGGCTCGTGGTCGTCGACCCCTACCGGACCGGCACCGCCGAGCAGGCGGACCTACACATCGCGCCGCGCCCCGGCACCGACGGCGCGCTCGCCTGCGCCGTGATGCAGGTGCTGTTCCGCGACGGCCATGCGGACCGCGCGTACCTGGAAAAATATGCCGACGACTGGCGGGCGGCCGAGGCCCATCTCGCCAGCCGCACGCCCGAGTGGGCCGCGCGGATCACCGGCCTGCCGGCCGCCGAGATCGAGGCGTTCGCGAAGCTCTACGGCTCGACGAAGCGCTCCTATCTGCGGCTCGGCTTCGGCTTCACCCGTTCGCGCAACGGGGCGGCCAACATGCACGCGGCTTCCTGTTTGCCGATCGTGACCGGCGCCTTTCAGTACGAAGGCGGCGGCGCCCTCTACAATCAGGGCGACCTCTACCACTGGGACAAGACGCTGATCGAGGGCGTGGACCTGATCGACCCGCAGATCCGGCTGCTCGACCAGTCGCGGATCGGCCCGATCCTGATCGGCGACCGGCGGGACCTGGGCGACGGCCCGCCGGTCACGGCACTCCTGATCCAGAACACCAACCCGATGTGCGTGGCACCCGAGCTCGACAAGGTGCGCCGCGGCTTCGCGCGCGAGGATCTGTTCGTCTGCGTGCACGAGCAGTTCCTGACCGAGACCGCGCAGACGGCGGACGTCGTGCTGCCGGCGACGATGTTCCTCGAGCACGACGACATCTACCAGGCCTCCGGCCACACGCGGATGCAGATCGCGCGCAAGATCTTCGAGCCCCATGGGCAGTGCCGGACCAATCACTTCGTGATCTGCGAGCTCGCAAGGCGCCTCGGCGCGCCGCCCCAT
>DATAOG010000503.1:0-1704 GCA_036265855.1 Geminicoccaceae bacterium
TGGCTCTGCTCCTGCCCAAGGCGCTGGTCCCGACCAGCTGACGTGACACGCCCGATCATTTGCCGGTCGACGGGATCATCGGCTAAGGTCGCGCACCCGCTAATGGTTGCTGTTGCATGGTCCCCACTTCTCAGCCGCGCGTCGCCCTTTTCGTCACCTGCCTCGTCGACCTGTTCCGGCCGGCGATCGGCTTCGCCGCCGTCAGGCTGCTCGAGGCCGCCGGCTGCCGGGTCGAGGTGCCGCGCGGCCAGACCTGCTGCGGCCAGCCGGCCTACAATCAGGGCGACCGCGCGGACACGATCCGGATCGCGCGCCGCATGCTCGACGCCTTGGAGGGCTACGACTACGTCGTGGCGCCGTCTGGCTCCTGCGCCGGCATGCTGAAGAGGCACTATCCCGAGCTGTTCGCAGCGGGCTCGGTGGACGCCGAGCGCGCCCGCGACCTTGCGGAGCGCACCTTCGAGCTCACCGGCTTCCTGGTCGACGTGATGAAGGTCGGCTCAAGCGCGCTTGAGCTGACGGTCCGGGCGACCTATCACGATTCCTGCTCCAGCCTGCGCGAGCTCGGCGTCCGTCACCAGCCCCGGCAGCTGCTCGCCGGGATTGCCGGGCTGGAACTCGCGGAGATCAAAGACGCCGAAGTGTGCTGCGGTTTCGGCGGCACGTTCTGCGTCAAGTATCCGCAGATCTCGACCAAGATGGTCGACGACAAGGTCGCCGCGATCGAGGCAACCGGGGCCGAGCTGGTGCTCGCGGGCGATCTCGGCTGCCTGATGAACATCGCCGGCCGCCTGAAGCGGCTCGGCTCCAAGGTCGAGGCCCGGCATGTCGCCGAGGTCCTGGCCGGCGGGCCGCTCGTACCGCCGATCGGCGGCGCCGGGGTCTGAGCCGGGGACCGCGCGTGCAACCGACCTCGCTTGCCTTCAAGGCCAACACCGAGCGGGCGCTTGGCGATCGCGTGCTGCAGGCGGCGCTCGGGCTGGCCCGCGGCGGCTTTCAGCACAAGCGCCGGGCTGCTGCCGACCGGCTGCCCGAGTTCGAGGCGCTGCGGGATGCCGCCAAGGCGATCAAGGACCATACGCTCGCCAACCTCGACCTTTACCTCGAGGCGTTCGAGCGGCGCGTGCTCGAGCAGGGCGGCAAGGTCCACTGGGCGCGCGATGCCGCCGAGGCGTGCGCGGTCATCCTGCGGCTCTGCAAGGCCGCAGGCGCGCGCTCGGTGACCAAGAGCAAGAGCATGATCTGCGAGGAGATCGGCCTCAACGAAGCGCTCGAGGCGAACGGCATCGGCAGGGTCGAGACCGATCTTGGCGAGTACATCGTGCAGCTTGCCGGCGAGGCCCCGAGCCACATCCTGGCGCCCGCGATCCACATGACAAGGCAGCGGGTCGCCGACCTGTTCGCCGAGCATCATCACCGGCCGCGGGTCGAGGCCCCGGACGAGCTGCTCGCCGAGGCGAGGCAGGCGCTCCGCCAGCGGTACTTCGCGGCCGAGGTCGGAATCACCGGCGCCAACTTCCTGGTCGCCGAGACCGGCTCGGTGATCCTGGTGACCAACGAGGGCAACGCCGAGCTGACTCAGGGCCTGCCCAAGACCCACATCGTGGTCGCGAGCCTCGAGAAGCTGGTCCCGACCTTCGAGGATGCTGCACGCTGCTGCGCGTGCTGTCGCGCTCGGCGACCGGCCAGGAGTTCTCGGCTTAC
>DATAOG010000504.1:0-1504 GCA_036265855.1 Geminicoccaceae bacterium
ACCGAGCAGTTCCTGGGCGCGCTCGCCGCTGGGCTGAAGCGCGCGCTCGCGTCCTGAACCTGCCGCTGCCATGGCCGAAGCCGCGTGGGCCCGGTCCCGGCCTCCGGTCGTGAAGCTGTTCACTCGCCGATCTGGAGCAGAAGGCCGCGGTTGCGGGCGCTCCGGAACAGAAGGAGAAAGACGACGGTCGCGAGCCCCATCCAGGCGAGGTTGAGCAGGATCGCGTGCAGCAGAAGGTCGGTGCGGAACGTGTCCGAGAACAGGACCGCGCGCATGCCTTCGAAGATCGGCGCCGACGGCAGCGACCAGGCGATCGGTTGCAGCCAGGCCGGCAGCGTGGTCACCGGGTAGTAAACGCCCGAGAGCGGCTGGATCAGGAAGATCAGTGCCCAGGCGAGGCTCTCGGCGCCGAGCCCGAGCCGGAGCACGAGCGCTGCGATCATCAGGCCCATCGCCCAACCGAAAAAGAGCAGGTTCGCGAAGAAGGCGACCAGCGCCGGCCCGAGCGCGGAGAAGATCGAAAAATGGTGGATCGGGATCGCCAGCAGAGCGGCGCCGCCGACCCCGATCAGGACCCGGATCACGCTCATCGTGAACAGCGACAAGACGAGCTCGTACGGGCGGAGCGGCGACACGAACAGGTGGCCGAGGTGGCGGGCGTACATCTCCTCCATGAACAGCAGCGAGACCGAGAGCTGGCTGCGGAACAGCACGTCCCAGAGCAGCACCGCGGCGATGAAGAACCCGGCCGCGTGGCTCAGAAAATCGGTGTGGCCGGTCAGGAACCGCGTAATATAGCCCCAAAGGATCATCTGCACGGTCGGCCAGTAGGCGAGCTCGAGCAGCCGCGGCCAGGAGCTGCGCAAGAGGTACAGATGGCGCCGGAGCATCGCCCGGACCCGCCGGAACGCCGGCCCCGGAGCGGACGTCCGGGACGCAGGCGGGCCCCCGATCGCGCTCACCGGCATGAGCCTCCGGCCGGATTGCTGTCCGGGCTCGATGCAAGGACCGTCCGGGCTGCCGGTCGCGCCGGCGCGGGCCCGGCCGTGCAGCCGGGATGCGGCATCATCGGTCGGATGCTCATTCGGCGGCGCTCGGCAGCGGCCGGCGGCGGGCGATGTCGAGAAACACCTGCTCGAGATTGGCCCGGCCGTAGCGCTGGAGCAGGGCCGCGGGCGACCCCTGATCGACCAGCCGGCCGGCCTTGAGCATCAGGACGTTCAAGCACAGGCGCTCGACCTCGGCCATGTTGTGGGACGCGAGCAGCACGGTTGCGCGCCGGCGCCGCTGGTAGTCCTCGAGATAGCTCCGGATCACGTCGGCGGTGTCCGGATCGAGCGAGGCGGTCGGCTCATCGAGCAGCAGCAGCTCGGGCCGGTTGATCAGCGCCTTGGCGAGCAGCACCCGCGTCTTCTGCCCGGCCGAGAGCCGGGCGTAGGGGCGCGCCAGTAGCTCGCCCAGGTCCAGCTCCTCGGCCAGCTCCTCGATCCGCCGCGCCGGCCGC
>DATAOG010000505.1:0-3745 GCA_036265855.1 Geminicoccaceae bacterium
GCGCGCTGGCGCTGTCCGCGGCCGTGCGCCGGAACGTCCGCCAGGACTGGAGCCGCAGGCCGAGCGTCAGGACCATCAGCAGGAACCAGGAGCCGAGGATCAACCAGGGTCGGCGGCCGGCGAACACGATCATCGTGCCCAGCGCCACCGCGAGGTTCAGGCCGGCAACGATCGGCAGACGGTCGAACAGGCCGGCAAGCAGCATCGCGTCCGCCCGCCCGACCGAAATGGGGCGGTCTAGTTCCGTCTGGTCACGCCGTTCTCTGGTCGACACAGGTCCCGCGCGCGGTCTTGATCTCGAGCGCGCAGCCTAGCGGGTTTGCGCCCCGGCACCAACGGCGCGGTTCTCGGGAGCTGTAAAAATTGCTGCAATGCACAATTTGCCTCTTGCAGCGCGCCTGCATGCACACCATATCGAATTTTGTGCGATGCAACATAACTGGATGAGGATCAGCCATGCCCGCCAAGACCACGACCAAGCCGCTGCCGTTCCCGATGCTCGACGCCGACCGCCTGATCGCCGCGCAGCAGCGCAATCTCGATGCCTTCGCGAGCGCCAGCCAGATCGTCGTCGACGGCGTCAAGGCGATGGCCCAGCGCCACGGCGAGATCGTGCAGTCGTCCGTCGAGCGGTGGCTCGCGGCCGGCCAGGGCGCGCTGAACGGCAAGCCGACCGAGTTCAAGCCGGCGGACCAGATCGCGACCGCGAAGTCGACCTACGAGGCCGCGGTCAACAGCGCGCGGGAGCTCGCCGAGATCGCGATCAAGGCCCAGAGCGAGGCGGTCGACGTGCTCACCAAGTGCATGATGGCCAACATCGATGACCTGAAGTCGCTGGCCAAGGCTGCGTGACGCCCGCAGCCGCGCGGCGAGGGCGATCTGCCAGCCGCCGCGCGCGACGCTTTGACCAACGGCGGCCCGACGGCCGCCGTTGGCGTCTTCTCGAGGGCAACGCCCCGGCACCGCGTTGACGCTTTCCGGCCGCCATCTTACATACCAGCGACCCCAGGAATGCGAGGGAGGAGCCCAGCCGGATCGCCCGATGATCACCGCGCTCAGCGAACGCTCCAAGCAGATCTTCCGCCAGATCGTCGATACCTACGTCGAGACCGGAGAGCCGATCGGGTCGAGGACGATTGCGCGCCGGCCGGATCAGCATCTGTCGGCGGCGACGATCCGCAACGTGATGGCCGACCTCGAGGAGGCGGGCCTGCTCTATGCGCCCCACACCTCGGCCGGACGGGTGCCGACCGATCTCGGCTTTCGCATCTATGTCGACGGCCTGCTCGAGCTCGGCAATCTGAGCGAGGAAGACCGGGCGGGGATCGACAGCCGCTGCGCTGGCAGCGGACGCAGCGTCGAGGCCATGCTCGGCGATGCCAGCAGCGCGCTCGCCGGGCTGTCGCACTATGCCGGTCTGGTGCTGGCACCCAAGAGCGAGCACCCGTTCAAGCAGGTCGAGTTCATCCCGCTCAGCCCCGGCCGGGCGCTCGCGGTGGTGGTCGCGAGCAACGGTATGGTCGAGAACCGGCTCATCGAGGTCCCGGTCGGGATCGGCGCGTCCAGCCTGATCGAGGCCGGCAACTACTTGACCGCTCGCCTGACCGGTCGTTCGTTCGCTGAAGCCAGGGAGATCATCGAGCGCGAGATCGCCGAGCGGCGTGGAGAGCTGGACGCGCTGAGCCGCAAGGTCATCGAGGCGGGGCTCGCGACTTGGGCCGGCGGGCCGTCGGCCGATCAGGGCGTGCTGATCGTGCGCGGGCAGGCCAAGCTTCTGGACGACGTCACCAACCTTGCCGATCTGGAGCGGATTCGCGGCCTGTTCGAGCTGCTCGAGACCAAGAGCAACCTGCTCCGTCTGATCGAGCTCGTGCAGCGGGCGGAAGGCGTCCTGATCTTCCTCGGCGCCGACAACGAGCTGTTCGCGATGACCGGCTGCTCGGTCGTGGCGGCCCCCTACACGGTCGGCGAGAATGCGCCCGAGGGCGGGGCCAGGATCGTCGGCGCGATCGGCGTCATCGGGCCGATCCGCATGAACTATGCGCGGATCATTCCGATGGTGGACTATACCGCCCGGGTGGTCTCGCGCCTCCTGGGCACAGAGATCAAGAGCTGAGGCGATGAATCAGACCAGGAACCCTGAGGACGACGAGCGTCCGGAGGAGGCCGGACCCGCGGCGGGCCAGGCTCAGGCGCCGACGGCCGAGCCGGTCGGGACCGAGATCGGGGCCGAGGCGCCGGCCGAGTCTTCGCCGCGCGAGGCGGAGCTCGCGGCCGAGCTGGCGGCGATCAAGGAGCGCCTGCTGCGGGCGCTGGCCGAGACCGAGAATCTGCGCCGGCGCTCGGCGCGCGAGGTCGAGGAGGCCCACAAATACGCGATCACCGGCTTCGCCCGCGAGCTGCTCGAGGTCGCCGACAATCTGAGCCGGGCGCTGGCCAGCCTGCCGCCCGAGGCGCGCGAGCAGAGCGAGCTCGTGCAGCGCCTGGTCGACGGGGTCGCGCTGACCGAGAAGAGCCTGCTCGCGGCCTTCGAGCGCCATCAGATCGCCAAGGTCGTGCCCGAGCTCGGGGAGAAGTTCGACCACAACCGGCAGCAGGCGATGCTCGAGATCGAGACCGCCGACTACCCGGCAGGCACGGTCGCCCAGGTCATGCAGCCGGGCTACGTGATCGCCGACCGCCTGCTCCGCCCGGCCCTGGTCGGCGTCGCCAGGGCCCCGCGCGGCCAGCCCGCCGGCGACGGCGACGGTCAGCCGATTTCGATCCGGACCGGGCGGCGGATCGATACCACGGCCTGAGCGACCCGGCACTGCGGCACCTCTGGGGTAGCGGGGCAATCCGGGCGCGTCGAGCGCGGGGGCAACGATGGCAGACGGCATCGAGAAGATCGTGCTGGCCTATTCCGGAGGGCTCGACACCTCGGTGATCCTGCGTTGGCTGCAGGAGCATTACCGTTGCCAGGTGGTGACCTTCACCGCCGACCTCGGCCAGGGCGAGGAGCTCGAGCCGGCGCGCGCCAAGGCCGAGATGCTGGGGGCTTCACCGATCTTTGTCGAGGACCTGCGCGAGACCTTCGTCGCCGATTACGTGTTCCCGATGTTCCGCGCCAATGCGCTCTACGAGGGCTGTTATCTGCTCGGCACCTCGATCGCGCGGCCGCTGATCGCCAAGCGCCTGGTCGAGATCGCGCATGAGGTCGGCGCGGATGCGATCGCGCACGGCGCGACTGGCAAGGGCAATGACCAGGTCCGGTTCGAGCTGTCGGCCTATGCGCTCGATCCGAAGATCAGGGTGATTGCGCCCTGGCGCGAATGGGACCTCGGCTCGCGCGCGACGCTCATCGACTATGCCGAGCGCCATCAGATCCCGATCCCGCGCGGCCGGAGTGGCGAGCCGCCCTATTCGACCGACGCCAACCTCCTGCACATCTCCTACGAGGGCCGCGCGCTCGAGGACCCCTGGCAGGAGCCCGACGCCGCGATGTTCACGCGCAGCGTGGCGCCCGAGGAGGCGCCCGATGCGCCGACCTACCTCGAGCTCGAGTTCGCGAGCGGCGATCTGGTCGCGATCGACGGCGAGCGGCTGTCGCGGGCCGGCCTGCTCGCGCGCCTGAACCAGCTCGCGGGCGCCAACGGCATCGGCCGGCTCGACCTGGTCGAGAACCGTTTCGTCGGCATGAAGTCGCGGGGTGTCTACGAGACTCCCGGCGGCACCGTCCTGCTCGCCGGCCACCGGGCCATCGAAT
>DATAOG010000506.1:0-5590 GCA_036265855.1 Geminicoccaceae bacterium
TGACCTTCGTCGGCGTCAACATGACTTTCTTCCCGATGCACTTCCTGGGTGTCGCCGGCATGCCGCGGCGGGTCCCCGACTATCCGGACGCGTTCGCCCCCTGGAACATGGTGGCCTCGATCGGCGCCGATATCTCGGCGATCGCGACGCTGGTGTTCTTCTACGTCATCTACAAGACCTTCACCGCCGGCGAGAAATGCCCCGACAATCCCTGGGGCGAGGGGGCGACCACGCTCGAGTGGACCCTGCCGTCGCCGCCGCCGTTCCACACCTACAACGAACTGCCTCAGGTCAAGTAGGGTGGCGCCGCCGGACCAGCTCGTCGGTGTGCAGTCGGCGGCCGGGGACGCCTCGGAGGTCCGCGACTACTGGCTGCTGCTGAAGCCGAACGTGATGTCGCTCGTGGTGTTCTCGGCCGCGGCCGGGCTGTATCTGGCGCCGGGCCGCCTGCACCCGGTGCTGGCGTTCGTCGCGATCTTGTGCGTCGCGGTCGCCGCCGGGGCCGCGGCCGCGATCAACAACGGCTACGACGCCGACATCGACCGCGTGATGGCGCGCACGCGCCTGCGGCCGACCGCGACCGGCCGGATCAGCCGCGAGGACGCGCTCGCGTTCGGGGTCACGCTCGCGATCATCTCGACCATGGTGATGGGGCTCGCGGTCAACTGGGTCGCCGCCTCGCTGCTGGTCGTGACGATCGCCTTCTACGTGTTCGTCTACACGCTCTGGCTGAAGCGGCGCACGCCGCAGAACATCGTGATCGGCGGCGCCGCCGGCGCCTTCCCGCCGATGGTCGGCTGGGCGGCCGTGACCGGCCACGTCAGCCTCGCCTCGTTCGTGCTGTTCCTGATCATCTTCATCTGGACGCCGCCGCATTTCTGGGCGCTCGCGCTTTACCGCTGCGGCGACTACGCGCGGGTCGGCGTGCCGATGCTGCCCGTGGTCGCCGGCCCGGAGACGACCCGGCGGCACATCGTTGGCTACGTGCTGGCGCTGTTGCCGGTCAGCCTCCTGCCCTGGGCGCTCGGCTTCGCCGGCGACCTGTACGGCCTCGCGGCGCTCGGGCTCGGCGGCGGGTTCCTCGGCCAGGCGATCCGGCTCTGCCGCGACCGGACCCAGCGCACCGCCACCCGGACCTTCCGCTACTCGATCGTCTACCTGTTCGGGCTGTTCTTCGCCCTGGTCGCGGACAAGGCGCTCGGCTTCGCGCCTATCGCCGGCGCGGGAGCGGCGTGGTGATCGCCGCCCGCATGGACCGGCGCCAGCGCAACAAGAACCTCGCGATCGCTCTGATCCTGGGGGCGCTGGCGCTGCTGTTCTATCTGATCACGATCGTGAAGCTGACCGGCAGCGGGTCATGAGCGGCCGCCGGCGCGCCAACCGCACGGTCGTGCTGCTCGCCTGCGGCGCGATCGCGATGATGCTGGGCCTGACCGCAGCCTCGGTGCCGCTCTACCGTCTGTTCTGCAAGACGACCGGCTACGGCGGCACCACCCAGGTCGCGAAGGCGGCGCCGGCGGTGCCGGCCGAGCAGACCATCAAGGTGCGCTTCAACGCCGACGTCGATCCCGGCCTGCCCTGGCTGTTCCAGCCTGCGCAGCGCGAGGTCGTGGTCCGGCTGGGCGAGCAGCATCTGGCATTCTTCCACGCGCGCAACCGGTCCGACCGGCCGATCACCGGGCAGGCGGTCTACAACGTGACGCCGGACAAGGCGGGCGCCTACTTCGACAAGATCGCCTGCTTCTGCTTCACCGAGCAGGTCCTCCAGCCGGGCGAGGAGGTCGACATGCCGGTGTCGTTCTTCGTCGATCCGGCGATCCTGAACGACCGGCACACCCGCGACGTCAAGACCATCACGCTGTCCTACACCTTCTTCGCGGTCGGAAGCTCGGGGCCGGCGGCAACCGGCGCCGTGACCGGCTCGACCGCGAGCGAGCCCTCCGACAGCGCCAGGGCAGGCAGGAGAATTCGCGATGGCCACGCCGGCTGACGCCGCCCACCACGGGCACCACGAGGTCCACCACCCCTATCACCTGGTCGCGCCCAGCCCCTGGCCGATCACGGGCTCGATCTCGGCGCTGGTCCTGGTGACCGGCGGCCTCATGTACATGCACGAGATCAAGGGCGGCCCGGGGGTCATGCTGGCAGCCGTGCTCGGGCTCGCGTTCACGCTCGTGCACTGGTGGCGGGACGTGATCCACGAGGCCCGCTCGGGCGATCACACCGATCCGGTCTCGCGCGGGCTCCGGATCGGCATGGCGCTGTTCATCACCTCCGAGGTGCTGTTCTTCTACGCCTTCTTCTGGGCCTATTTCTGGGGGGCCCTGAATCACCCGATGACCGTCGAGGGCTACACCTGGCTGCCCAAGGGCGCGGAGCCGGTCGAGGCCTGGGACGTCCCGTTCCTCAACACGATGATCCTTCTGCTCTCGGGCTGCACGGTGACCTGGGCGCACCACTGCGTGCGCGAGGGCGACAATCGGACCGGGGCCAAGGCGCTGGCGCTGACCGTGCTGCTCGGCATCACGTTCACGAGCCTGCAGGCCTACGAGTACGTGCGCACGATCTACGGCCCGGAAGGCTTCTCGATCCACAGCGGGATCTTCGGCTCGACCTTCTACATGGCGACCGGCTTCCACGGCTTCCACGTGATGATCGGCACGACCTTCCTGATCGTGTGCACGATCCGCGCCTGGTACGACCATTTCCGGCCCGAGAAGCACGTCGGGCTCGAGGCCGCCGCCTGGTACTGGCACTTCGTCGACGTGGTCTGGCTGTTCCTGTTCAGCTGGGTCTACTGGTGGGGCGGCTACATGGCGATGGCCAGCGCCGCCGCCCGTTGACCGCGACGCCGCCCTCGGCGCTCTCGGCCGGGCTCCGCTGCCGCTGCCCGGCCTGCGGCCAGGGTCCGCTGTTCGAGGGCTTCTTGCGGGTCCGCCACGCCTGCCCGGTCTGCGGCGCCGACGTCTCGGCCCATGACAGCGGCGACGGCCCGGTCGCGTTCATCATCCTGATCGTCGGCGGGCTCGTGGTCGGGCTCGCCCTCGTCACCGAGGTCAGATACCAGCCGCCGGTCTGGCTGCACCTCGTCGTCTGGCTGCCGCTCGCGCTGGTCCTGATCCTCGCGCTGATGCGCCCGTTCAAGGCGACCCTGATCGCCCTCCAGTACAAGCACCGCCGCGAGGATTTCGGTCAACCATTGAAATAGTCACTCGGCTGGAGCAGGTCTGCACTGTTTTGCCGGGACTCGCGGATTAACGGATTCGATACGGCTCCGCGCGCAAGACTCGGCCGGCGCCGGCTCGGACAGGTGCCACCGGCAACAGCGACGCGAGGCCGTCATGCACCTGGCCGACCTGCACGTTTTGAACTCCCCGCTCGCCTGGCTGCTCTGGTTCGTGGTCCTGGCGGTCGCGATGTATTTCGCGCGGCTGCCGGCGCACCGGCTGCTGCTGTCGCTCGCCCGGGCGCTGCACCGGGCGCTTCGCCTGATGGCGCGCTCCGTAGTTTTGGCCGAGCAGCGGCTCCAGGCGCGCAACCGCGAGGTCCTGCTGGCCGCCGGGCGCGAGGCGAAGGAGCGGATCATCGAGCGCTAGTTCGAGCGGATCGACGCCCAGGTCCGGCGCGACCTCGCCCAGTGTCCGACCCTGAACCGGCGCCTGTCCGAGCAGGCGACCGCGCTCGAGGAGGACCATCAGCAGTCCCAGGAGGTGCCGCCCGCACCGCCGGGCTGGGTCAAGGCGGTCAAGGCGGTCGCCGAGATCGAGGCGCCGCAGGGCGACCCGATGGTCGGCAAGATCCTGGAGGCCGTGCACGCCTCGCTGCTCAAGGCGCAGGACCAGGCCCGCGCCGAGTACCGGACCGCGACCCGCGCCCGCCATGGGCACCTGAAGCGGATGCTCGGCCACTGGCGGCGCGCCCAGCAGCTGCTGGGCCAGCTCGAGGGCAAGGTCACCCGCCTGCTCGAGCGCACCCAGATCATCGACCGGCACATCGCCGAGTACCAGGACATCCTGCACCGGTCCGACCGCGCCGAGCGGATGCTGACCTCGTCCTCGCTGGTCCAGTTCTTCGTCGCGCTGTTCGTGCTCTGCATCGCGGTCGGCGGGGCGGTGATCAACTTCCACCTGATCGCCCGGCCGATGGCCGAGATGGTCGGCGGCAACACCTTCATCGGCAATTGGCGGATCGCCGACATCGCAGCGCTCGTGATCATCCTGGTCGAGGTCTCGATGGGCCTCTTTCTGATGGAGAGCCTGCGGATCACGCGGCTGTTCCCGGTGATCGGTGCCTTGCCCGACAAGTGGCGGGTGATCATGATCTGGATCACGCTCGGGCTTCTGACCGCGCTCGCCAGCGTCGAGGCCGGGCTCGCCTACATGCGCGAGATCCTGCTCCAGGACGAGCTCGCGACCAGCGCGCTGTTGCGCGGCGAGCATGCCGCGCCCTACGCCAGCCAGTTCGTCTGGATCACGACCGCGGCCCAGATGGGCATGGGCTTCATCCTGCCCTACGCGCTGACCTTCGTCGCGATCCCGCTCGAGAGCTTCATCCATGCGTTGCGCGCCGTGCTCGGCCTGAGCCTGGCCGGCGCTCTGCGCGCGCTCGCCGCGGCGCTCCGGCTGGCGGGCGACGGCTGCCGCTACCTCGGCCGCCTGCTGGTCGATCTCTACGACGTCGTGATCTTTCTGCCCCTCTGGCTCGAGCAGCAGATCAAGGCCCAGCTCGGTCAGGCCGTGCGCACCGTCGCCGAGCCGATGCCGGTCGCGGCGGCCGCGCCGGTCGCGCCCAAACGTGCCCCCAAGGTCAAGGAGCAGCTGTCATGACGGTTCGCCGCCAGCTCGCGCTTGCCGGCCTCGCGCTCGCCCTCGCCGGCTGCTCCGGCGAGGCGGCGCCCACGACCCGCGGCGTCTACCTGCTGATGGACACCTCGGGCACCTACACCCACGAGCTCGACAAGGCGCAAGCCCTGATCAGCGCGCTGCTGGCCAAGCTCCAGCCCGGCGATTCGCTCGCGGTGGCAAGGATCGACACCGGCAGCTTCACCGAGAAGGACATCATCGCCAAGGTCACCTTCGACGACCGGCCGAGCATGGCCAATCAGCAGAAGCGCCAGTTCCGCGACGCGATCGACCGCTTCGTCAAGCAGGTCAAGCCCGCACCCTACACCGACATCACCGGCGGCATCCTGCAGGCGTCCGAGTACCTCAACGAGAAGGCCCCCGGCCACAAGACCATCCTGATTTTTTCCGATCTGAAAGAGGATCTGAAGAAGGGCTACGTGCGCGACATCCCGCTGACCGTCGACGGCTTCGAGGTGATCGCGATCAACGTCACCAAGCTGCGCACCGACAACGTCGACCCGCGCGAATACATGACCCGGCTCGAGGACTGGCAGCGGCGGGTCGAATCCGGCGGCGGCAGCTGGCGCGTCCTCAACGACCTCGACCGCCTCGACCGCATCCTGGGCTGAGCCGGGTGCGGCGCCGGCGCAGCGACGTCCGGGCGCAGGTTCAGGTCTTCGAGCTGACCCCCGCGCTCGACCCCGGCTGATCGACACGATCGAGGTCGCCGCCAAGAGCGGCCTGAC
>DATAOG010000507.1:0-6304 GCA_036265855.1 Geminicoccaceae bacterium
CCGGGGGGTGCCTCGCCCCGAATCTGTGATAGGGTTCCGGCTCGGTGCGCGGGCGCCGGGCCTTCGACGGAACCGCCGCTACTGGACCTCGTTACCGGAATTGGCCTCGTTCCGACCCGACCGCGAGGTTCCTGACGGGAGCGCCGCCGGAAACGCGCTGGGAGGTCAACGCCATGTCGAGCCGCCGCATCGTTCTCGTCAATCCGAAGACCAACTCGTTCACGACCCGGCCGATGTACTTCGGCAAGGCGCTCTATTCGCCGCTCGCCGGCCTGGTCGCGGTCGCCGCGCTGATCCCGCAGGACCGGTACGAGGTGGTGCTGGTCGACGAGAACGTCGAGCCGATCGACTTCGACATCGAGGCCGATCTGGTCGGGATCTCGGCAATGACCGCCTACGTCAATCGGGGCTACGAGATCGCCGACGCCTTCCGGCAGCGCGGCATGCCGGTGGTCATGGGTGGCGTGCATCCGAGCTTCATGCCGAACGAGGCGCTGCAGCACGCCGACGCGATCGTAATCGGCGAAGCCGAGCTCGTGATGTCGCGCGTCCTCGACGATCTCGAGCGCGGCTGCCTGAAGGGCATCTACAAGGGTGACCAGCTGCATCCGATGGCCGGACTGCCGCAGCCGCGCTACGATCTGGTCAAGCGCGATCGCTACGTCACCAGCACGTTCATCCAGACGTCGCGCGGCTGCCATTTCGCTTGCAAGTTTTGCGCCGAGCACCTGATGAACGGACTGCGCTTCCGCTATCGGCCGGTCGATGACGTGATGCGCGAGATCGACGACTGCGGCAATCGGGTGATCGCGCTCAACGATGCCGATTTCTTCGGCACGCCGCGGCGGGCGGCCGAGGTCATGCGGGCGCTCAAGGGCCGAGGCCTGCGCTGGCAGGCCGGCGTCAACAGCAGCGGCGCCAACAACGACGAGCTGCTCGAGCTCGCCGCCGAGAGCGGCTGCTACATGCTCAGCATCGGTTTCGAGTCGATCTCGCTCAAAACCCTTCGCAACGCCCACAAGCACCAGAACCGGCCGGAGAACTTCAAGGCCCTGGTCGAGAAGATCCAGAGCTACGGCATCCTGGTGTTCGGGCTGTTCATATTCGGATTCGACGAGGACGATCCGTCGGCGTTCGACGAGACCGTCAAGTTCAACATCGACGCCAATTACGACGTGTGCGCGTACTCGATCCTGACGCCCTACCCCGGCACGATCACCTGGTACGAGATGGAGCGGGAGCAGCGGATCGTGTCCTACGACTGGAACCTTTACGATCAGGGCTCGATCGTCTACAGCCCCCGCAATCTCACGCCGCAGCAACTGCGCGAGGGTCACCTGCGCGCCTACCAGAAATTCTACTCGGTGCCCTCGATCGCCCGCCGCTTTCCGATCCGGGCGTCTCGCAGCCGGGGCTTCTGGAGCATCTACAATATGTTCTTCCGCAAAGGTGAGGTCACCGGCCGCACCAGCCAGAACCCGATCGGGGTGCCGACCGCCGCGCCGGACACCATGCCGATCCCGCCGATCGCGCCGCAGAAGGAGGGCTGGCGCGATCTGGTCGCGAGCCAGAGCGCACCGCGCCCCGCAGCGCCGAGCGCCCGCTCTGGCACGGCCGCGCTGGCGGCTCCAGTGGCCGGCTCGGGTCCGCTTCACGCCTGAATCTGCTGGAGACCGGCCGCGGGGCGCCTACGGCCGGCCGCACGCCCTTTTGGCCCACGCCCGCGGGCGTGCTACCAAGTCCCGCACCTCGGGTTAGCGGGAGGCCGACCGGATGAGCGAGCAGGACCACGAATACGGCTTCGAGACGCTGGCGATCCACGCCGGCGCGGCGCCCGACCCGACCACCGGCGCGCGCGCCACCCCGATCTACCAGACGACGTCGTTCGTGTTCGACGATGTCGACCATGCCGCGTCACTGTTCAACCTGCAGCGCTTCGGCAACATCTACTCGCGGATCACCAACCCAACGGTCTCGGTGCTCGAGGAGCGGATCGCGGCGCTCGAGGGCGGCAGTGCTGCCTGCGCCGTCGCGAGCGGCCACGCGGCTCAGTTCATCGCCTTCCTCAACCTGATGGCACCGGGCGACGAGATCATCGCCTCCTCCAAGCTCTACGGCGGCTCGATCACCCAGTTCAGCGAGACCTTCCCCAGGTTCGACTGGCACGTCCGGTTCGTCGATCCGACCGAGCCCCGGCAGTTCAGGAAGGCGCTGCGCAAGCGGACCAAGGCGATCTTCGTCGAGAGCGCATCGAACCCGGACGGCGTCGTCTGCGACCTCGAGGCGGTCGCGGCGATCGCCCATGGTGCGGGCGTGCCGCTGATCGTCGACAACACGATGCCGAGCCCCTATCTCTGCCAGCCGATCCGCCACGGCGCCGATGTCGTGGTCCACTCGATGACCAAGTACATCGGCGGCCATGGCAATTCGATGGGCGGGGTCATCGTCGACGGCGGCCGCTTCGACTGGTTTCAGAACGACAAGTTCCCGGCGCTGACCGAGCCGACCAAGGCCTATCACGGGATCCGGTTCGCCGAGACCTTCGGCGATTTCGGCTTTGCGATGCGCTGCAAGGCGGTGGGCCTGCGGGACGCGGGCCCGTGTCTGTCGCCCTTCAATGCCTTCCTGCTGCTGACGGGATGCGAGACCCTGCCGCTTCGGATGCAGCGCCACGTCGAGAACGCCCGCACGGTCGCCGAGTTCCTGGCCGGCCATCCTGCGGTCGCCTGGGTCTCCTGGCCGGGCCTGCCGGGCAGCGCCTATCACGAGCTCGCGCGCCGCTACATGCCGCGGGGCACCGGCGCGGTCTTCACCTTCGGGGTCAAGGGCGGCTACCAGATGGGCATCAAGGTGGTCGAGGCCTGCGAGCTGCTCTCGCACCTCGCCAACATCGGCGACACGCGCTCCCTGATCATCCATCCGGCCTCCACCACGCACCGCCAGCTGGACGAGGCGCAGCTGCGCGCGGCCGGCGCCGGGCCCGAGGTGATCCGGCTCTCGATCGGGCTTGAGACCGCAGCCGACATCACCGCCGACCTCGACCAGGCGCTCGCGGCCGCCGAGCGCCGGACCCGGGCGAGCGCGGCCTGACCGATCCGCGAGGGCCGGCGGCGATCAGCTGACGCTCCGAGCCGGAGTCGCCCTGCCGGCCGGCCCGAGGTCGCCCCCTGCGGGCGCCCGGAACAGGGCCTTGACCCTCCCGATCGCGCGCTCAAGATCCTCGAGCGGCGGCAGCGACGGGCCCGGCGGAAACTCCTGGCCGAGCCAGACCGCGCGGCCGGCCTCGATCAGCCGATCCTGGATCGCCCGCATGTCGCGGGTCAGTCGCTTTGGCCCGGTGATCATCGCAATCCGATGGACGAGCGGCTGATAACGCAGCATCCGCAGGCGGCGCGCCCGTGAGGGCCTCGGCACCTCGCCGAGCAACGGCTCGAGCAGCGACCATTTGAGCCCCGGCCCGGTGTCGAGGTCGAACATGTGGACCGGCTTGCCGGTCGAGCAGGTCTCGGTCAGCATCGACATGCTCTCGGCGGTCACGACGAAGGCGTCGGCGAGCGCGAGATAGCCGAGATAGGGATTGTCGGCGGCGCGATCGGGCGCCCAGCGGAAGAGCTCGGCCGGAGCCTTCAGTTCGGCCTGGAGCGCGTCGATTGCATGCCCGGGTGTGCGAGCGCTGGTCGTGACCAGCAAGGATCCGCCCTGCCCTGCTGCCAGCGCGCTCGCCGCCCGCCCGAGCAGGGCTGCGGCCTCGCGGTCGAGCACATACGGGCCGGCATCGCCGCCGACCATGACCGCAATCCGCGGACGCAACAGCTTTTCGAATCTTGGCGCCCAGAGCGCCCGCGCCGCCTCGAGGCGCGCTTCCGAGAACCGCTGCAACGGCGTCGTGTTGTGCAGCACGTTCGGCCGCTCCGGCAACCGGTACTGCGGCGTCGTGACCACCAGGTCGAAGCAGTCGAGCGGCGCCCAGGGCCGGCCGCAATGGACCAGCCGCACGCGCCGATCGGCATGCGCCTGAACCCACCGGCAGGCGGGCTCGTTGCGCCGGCCCGCGGAGATGATCAGGTCAGGCCAGGGCGGGACCAACGGGCTCGACCGGCGCCGGACGATGCCGAGCAGGGAGCAGGGCGCCAAAAGGTTGGTCAGCAGTTCGGTCGGACGGTAGACGAGACGCCTGATCTCGAACGGCCAGCCCAGCCCTTCAGCGAGCGCCAGGATCTGTGTGTTGTCGCCGGCCTTGTGGCCCATCACGGCCCAGACGCGCGGCATCGCTGCCGCCGGTCCCGCTCGAGCGGCCATACGGTCCGCCTCAAACTGCCCGATCATGCGGCGGCTCCGCTGGAGACCTTGGCCGTTGCCGGCCGAGAGACTTGATTGCTGGACCTCCGTTGTCGGTGATCCCTCCGGGGCTTTCAAGCACGGCAGCCCCGAGCCTTCTGGCACCATGGGCGACGCACCCGCGAGCGGCGATCGGGCCCGGGTGTCGCGCGCCTGGCCTTCAGAGATCGGGAGCTGCCCAAGGGTTCGGAGAGGATCTCGAGGGCTCGATTCCGACCGGCGCGTTTCGGCCGTCAGCGCAGCAAAGGCGCGAATTCGGCGAGGACTGCCCGATAGACCGGGCGCTTGAACGGAACGATCAGGCGCAGCGCCTCGTCCGGCGTCGCCCAGCGCCAGCGGGCGAATTCCGCGTGATGGGCCTGAAGGTCGATCTCGGCATCGGCGCCGATGAAGCGGAATGCGAACCACTTCTGACTCTGGCCGCGGTAGCGGCCGCCCCAGTGCTCAGGAGTCAGCTTAGGCGGCAGATCGTAGACATACCAACGCCGGCTCTCGGCGAGCAGCTCGGCCCGGTCGGTGCCGACCTCCTCCAGAAGCTCGCGCCGCGCCGCCTCCAGCGGGCTTTCGCCGGGATCGATCCCGCCCTGCGGCATCTGCCAGGCATTCTGCAGCGGGCCCGTCCGCTCGCCGAGAAAGAGGCGGCGGTCGGGGCCGATCAGCAGCAACCCGACGCCGGGCCGGTACCCAGCCGGCGGGTGGTCGACGCTAATCCTGCGCGCGCCCACTGCGTTCAGCCTCGCCGCGCATCTCGGCCGCCGGCGCGGACTGCCGGATCACCACGGCGCTGACCGGCGCCAGGACCAGGCCCTTGTCACCCAGGCTGGCGGCCCAGCGCCGCAGCCGGACCAAGGAGATCGGGTAGGCCTGCACGCTGGCGAGCGCGCTGCCCTTCCGCAGGGCTTCCGCTTCGAGCCCGGCCAGCGCCCGGTCGATCGAGCGCGTCGAGGGCTCCAGGTCGAGGGGCGCCCCGGCGCTGGCATAGGGCAGTCCTACCGCGCTCGCGCAGGCCGCGAGATCGGCTTGGCCGAACTCGATCAGCGCGAGGCCGCGCCGGGCCAGGGCCTCAAGGGCTGTCGCTGCCCGCCCATTCGTGGCGAACCTGGCGCCGGTGCCGGCGACGGCGACGTAGCCGCTCGCGCGCGCGAGCAGCCAGTCGAGACGCTTGAGAACCTGTTTGTCCGGGTCGCTGGCCAGCAGCGTGTGGGGACCTGGGTCGCTCGCGGGATAGTCGGCCGGTTCCATCGGCAGATCGAGCAGGACCTCGTGTCCCGCACGCCGCGCGCGCTGGCTCCAGCCGGGCAGATCCGCCCCATAGGCCGAGAACTCGAGGCTGATCTCTCCCGGCAGGGCGATCGCGGCGTCGGTCAGATCGGCCTGCAGGCCCAGGCCCACGATCAACAGCGCGACCCTGGGCCGCCGGTCATGAAGATCGAACGGCCGCGCGTAGGCCAGGAATGGCCGACTGCCGTTCGGCCCGATCCGCGGCAACGGCCCGAACGGCCCGTTCTCGATCAAGGCCGGGATCACGGCCGGCGGCGGGCCCGTCGCCGGTGGGCCGGAGGGCGGAGCTTCTGACACCGATCGGGCACCTGCCGGAACGCTAGGCAGCGGCAACTGCACGACCGGCACGCCGACCAAATCGATCCGAGGCTTGCCGCCGACCAACCAGGCGGCCGCCGCGCCACCCAATGCCAGCGGGCCGGCGACCAGCAGCCAGAGCGGGCGCCGCAGCCCGAAACCCCGACCCCTAAGCCGGGCCGGCCCGTCGTCACGACCCCCGAGCGCAGGCGAGCCGTCGTCCGACGGGGCCGCCGGCCTACTGAATATTGCGGGCCCCGAACATCGCCACGCCACGCAGCAGATCGACCGCCCGGGCCAGTTGGTAGTCCTCAGCCGGAGGTTGCTGGGTCTGCTGCGCCTTGGGTCCGGCGGGCTGGCCGTCACCGCCCGCGTCCTGACCGTCGGC
>DATAOG010000508.1:0-2936 GCA_036265855.1 Geminicoccaceae bacterium
TTCCGCCCTCGCCGCGGCCCCGCATCCCGGGTGATCCGACGGGTCAGGATACCGCCATGCCCGAGGCGCCAAGCCAGCTGCCGATTGCCGGTCCGGCCGTGGCCACGGCCCCGCCCGGTCCAACCGAGGTGGGGCCGGAGCCGGCCGCAGCGCCGGTCGACGCCGAACCGGCGCTGCCGTCCCTGGTCGGCCGGACGCTCGGGCGCTGGAGCCGGGCGCTGCGGGAAATCGCCGCGGGCGCCCTGCTGCCGTTCGTCGGCGGCGAGGATCCCGACCTGCCGGCCGAGCAGGCCGAGCGGCTCGGCGCCCAGATGCGCGCCTGCCTCGAAGCGCGCGGCGGCGAGGTGCGGGCGCGGGCGCAGGCGGCGAGCATCGCCTCGGTCTACCTCGGCCTCAGCCCGACCGGGCGGGCCCGCTTCTTCGACCTGCTCGCGCAGCAGTTCGGCGTCGAGCGGGCCGCGGTCGAGCAGGCAATCGAGCGTTTTCGCGGGGCTGCCGACGAGCCGGCCAGGCTGAAAGCCGAGCGCGCGCTCCGGCGGGCGCTGGTGACCCCCGGGATGCGGCTCTTGACCAAATTCAACGCTCTGCCCGAGGGCATGGAGTTCCTGGTCGACATGCGCGCCGATCTGCTGGCGCTCGGCAGCGAGGACCCGCACCTGCGGGCGCTTGACGAGGATTTCCGGCACGTGCTCGCAACCTGGTGCGACGTGGGCTTCCTGACGCTGCAGCGGCTGACCTGGGACTCGCCGGCCGCGCTGCTCGAGAAGATCATCGAGTACGAGGCGGTCCACGAGATCCGGTCCTGGCGCGATCTGCGCCATCGGCTCGACGGCGACCGCCGCTGCTATGCCTTCTTTCACCCGTCCCTGCCCAAGGAGCCCCTGATCTTCCTCCAGGTCGCCCTGGTCGAGGGGCTCGCTCGACGGATCGAGCCGCTGCTTGACGAGGACGGTCCCGGGCTCGACCCCAAACGCGCCGACACCGCGATCTTCTACTCGATCACCAACACGCTCTATGGTCTGCGCGGGATCAGCTTCGGCAACTTCCTGATCAAGCAGGTCGTCGACGACCTCGCCCACGATCTGCCGAACCTCAGGCAGTTCGCGACCCTGTCGCCGATGCCGGGCTTCCTCGCCTGGCTCGAGCGCCAGCCGGACGACGCCTGGCTCGAGAAGGAGCAACGGGCAGCGCTCGCCGCGACCGGACCGGAGGCGGAGAGCCTGGCCGCGGCGCTCGGCCAGGGCGGCTGGCTCGGACAGCCCGAGCTCGTGCAGGCGCTCGAGGCGCCGCTGGTCCGCGCTGCCGCCCGCTATTTGGTCGAGCGCGACGAGGTCGGTCTGCCGCTCGACCCGGTCGCGCGCTTTCACCTCGGGAACGGCGCCCGGATCGAGCGCCTCAACTGGCTTGCCGACCGGGGCAGCCGCCGGCTCGGGCAGTCCGCCGGCGTCATGGTGAACTACCTGTACCAGCCGTCCGAGATCGAGCCGAACCACGAGGCGTTCGCCAGCCGTGGCCTGATCACCGTCGCGCCCGAGATCAACGAGCTGGTCAAAGGCGCGCCCAATGGCATCAGCAACCTGCTTCAGATCAGCCGTCGCAGCGGCCGGCTCGGCCGAATGATCGGACGCGCCTGACCGGTAGGCGCGCGCCGGAACGCCGAGCCGCAGCCTCCGCCGGCCGATTTCGACGGCCAGCGGTGAGCGCGATTCAAAATAGATACAATCCAACCAATACGATATTTAACTTGACGCGCTTGGGCCGCGGGCGATGATCTGCAGTCGAGTCGGCAGCGCCTCAGCCTGCCCCAGTCCGAGAAAGCAGCGGATTGCAATCATGACCGAACAACGTCGCTTCCCGTCAGGTGCGCCGGCCTGGGTGCTATTGGCCGTCACGGTCGCGGCACTGTACAGCGCCGAAGCGGCGGCACTGCCGCCGGCCGAGCCCACGGGACCGGCTTCCCGAATGATCCTGGCCGAGAATGAGGTGCCGGCCGCGCCGGACGAGCAGACGCGCGCTCCGTTCGCCGAGCTCAACGCGGCGCTCGCCGCCGCCCGCGCCCGGCTCGAGGAGCTGTCCAAGGCCGCCGCGGTGGCGGCGAAGGCGAGCCAGGCGCGCCAGGAGCTGACCGTGGCCAAACAGGAGAACGAGCGGCTCCGCGCCCAGGTCGCAGCGCTTCAGCAGACCAGCGAGAACGCCGCCGCGCGGATCGCCGAGCTGACCAAGGGCGTCGATGCTGCCGCCGCCGAGGTCAAGCGGATCGAGGACGAGCTCGCGACCGTCCGCCGGCAGAACGCCGAGCTCAGCACGAGCCTGGACCGCGCGCAGGCGGCGCGGGACCAGACCGCAGCCGAGGCCCGCACGACCCAGGCGGCGCTGTCCACCAAGGTCGACGCGCTGACCAAGTCGGCCGAGCAGTCGGCGGCCGAGACCGCTCAATTGCGCACGGCGGTCGCGGACGCCCAGCACCGGCTCGAGGCCGCGACCAGCGCTCAAAAAGACGGCGAGGCGCGGGTCGCGGATCTCCAGGCCAAAGTTCGAAATGCGGAGGCCAAGAGCAGCCAGCTGGACGGCCAGCTGACCACGCTCCGGAGCCGGGTGGCTCAAGCCGAGAGCGAGCGCGACGCGGCGCGGGCGCGGGCCGCCGAACTCGCTCCGGAGGCCGACCAGCTGCGGGCTGCGCTCGGGTCGGCGGAGGCCGAGGTCCAGCAGGCGACGAGCGCCAGGCGGGATCTGGAGCAGGAAGTCGCGCAGCTGCGCAATGCCGCGGGTGCGGCCGCTGACGCCGCCCGCCAGAACCTGCTCGCGGTCGAGGCCCGGATCAAGGAGCTGAACACCGCGCTGCTCGTCGACTCGCCGGCGGCCGACGGGACCAGACCCGCCGACGGCGGGGCAGACGATCTTAAGGCGACCGCGGCCGGAGCCCCGGCCGCTCCGAC
>DATAOG010000509.1:0-1602 GCA_036265855.1 Geminicoccaceae bacterium
TCTGCTGCGCGAGAGCCCGAGCCTTCGTCGACTCGTGCCAGAGCTGATGCTGGAGGCCTACGCGGATGCGGTCAAGGACGCGGTCGACGAGACCGGATTGCCGACGGACCGGTTTCCGGTCGATTGTCCCTATCTGCCCGATGATGTCCTCGCCGAGGGCTACCTGCCCGATGCGATGCTCTAGGTCCGGGTGAGTCCTGAGATGACCGCAGGCGCCCTCGACGGGGTCGTCGTGCTCGACCTCACGCGGGTGCTGGGCGGCCCGTATTGCACCCAGATCCTGGGCGACCATGGCGCCGAGGTGATCAAGATCGAGCCGCCGCAGGGCGACGAGGTGCGCGACTGGGGGCCGCCCTTCGACGAGGCGCACGACGCGTCCTACTTCATCGGCGTCAACCGCAACAAGCGCTCGCTCGGGCTCGACCTGGCGAGGCCCGAGGGCCGGGACGTGCTGCTGCGGCTGCTCGAGCACGCCGACGTCTTGATCGAGAACTTCAAGCCGGGCTCGATGGAGAAGTGGGGCCTCGGCTACGAGGAAGTCCTGGAAAAACGCTTCCCGCGCCTGATCCACTGCCGGATCAGCGGCTTCGGCGCCGACGGCCCGATGGGCGGGCTGCCGGGCTATGACGCCGTGATCCAGGCGATGGTCGGCATGTTCTCGATCAACGGCATGCCCGGTTCGGGCGATGGCGGGCCGACCCGGATCGGCATACCGCTGGTCGACCTCGGCACCGGGCTCTACGCCGCGATCGGCGTGCTGATGGCGCTGCTCGAGCGGGCGCGCTCGGGCGAGGGCCAGTTCCTCGATCTCGCGCTTTACGATGCCGGGATCGCGCTGATGCACCCGCACATCCCGAATTACCTGTTGTCGGGCAAGCTGCCGGGCCTGACCGGCAACGCGCACCCGAACATCGCGCCCTACGACAAGTTCCCGACCCGGACCGTCGACGTGTTCCTTGCGGTCGGCAACGATCGCGCGTTCGGACGCTTGTGCGGCGAGCTCGGCGCGCCGGAGCTGGCAGAGGACGCGCGCTTTCGCAGCAACCGGGACCGGCTCACGAACCGCGAGGCGTTGAGCGCTCGACTGATGGCACTGCTCGCGGACCGGGATGGCGAGGCGCTCTGCAAGCGGCTGCTCGCGATCGGCGTGCCCGCGGGGCCGGTGCGCGACGTCGCGCAGGTCTGGTCCGACGCCCACACCCGGCATCGCGGCATGGCGCTCGAGCAGCGGGGCTACCGGAACTTCGGCCTGCCGATCAAGCTGTCCCGGACGCCCGGCAGGGTCGCGCGCACCCCGCCCCGCTTCGGCGCGCAGGGCCGCGAGGTCCTCGAGCAGTTCGGCTTCACCGGCTCGGAGATCGCCGAGCTGATCGCCGCGGGCGTGGTTCTCGAGCAGCGCCGGCGCTAGTCCGCCGCGAGCTCGATCGAGCGGGGCCGGATCGCTGCCTGCCACGGGTCTGGCGGCGGCGCAGCACCGGCCGGTGTTCTTCCGCTGCGGTGCCCGTCAGTCGCCCAGGCGGTCCTCGAGGATCTCCATGACCTCGGTGCGCAGGCCGTCCGGGGTCTCGAAGAACGCGATCTTCCGGATGCCGAACGCGGCTT
>DATAOG010000510.1:0-1965 GCA_036265855.1 Geminicoccaceae bacterium
AGACCCAGGCGCGGATCGCCTTCCTCGAGGGCCCGCCGGAAGCAACCCCGCGCGCCGAGTCAGTCGGCCTCCTCGCCCGACGACGCGGCCGGGGTCAAGGACTGGGCCGAGCGGCTGCAACGCATCCAGGAGGACCTGGAGAGCACGCTGTTCGGCATCACGCACGAGGGCAGCGAGCGGATCATCGCCGAGCACGAGCGCCGGGTCGCCGAAATCGAGGCGCTGCGGGCCAAGGACGGCAGCAACGCCGAGCAGGTCGACCGCCTGATCGAAGAATCGGCCGCGGTGCGGGAGGCGCAGCTGTCGCAGCTCCGCGCCAAGGAGGCCGAAGCGGCCGACAAGGTCCGGGCCGCCAACGATCGGGTGGTTGAGGGCCTGAACGCCGAACGTGCCGCGCTCACCAGCACCGACCGTGAGCGGTTCGTCGGCCAAGCCCTGAGCCGTCTCTCAGCCGAGGCGGCCGCGCAGCAACGGCAGGAGGTCGAGGAGCTGGCCGGTGCCCTCTACGACGAGCAGCAGGCGCTCCAGGCGCGGCAGCGGCTGATGGAGGAGGGCCGCTCGGTCACCGATCGCGCCCGGACAGCGACCGAGCAATATGCGTCCGAGATCGAAAAGCTGAACCAGCTGCTCGCGGCCGGCGCCATCGACCAGCAGACCTACTCCCGGGCGGTAGAGGACGCGAACGACCGGGCGCTGCGCTCGAGCCAGGCGTGGACCGACGGCGCGACGCGATTCCTGAAGGACTATGTGGCCGAGAGCCAGGATGCCGCGAGCGCCACCGAGCGGGCGTTCGGGCAGGCCTTCTCGAGCGCCGAAGATGCTCTGACCGGCTTCGTCACGACCGGCAAGCTGGAAATCAAGGGCCTGGCAGACAGCGTGCTCGCGGACATTACCCGGATGGCGGTGCGCCAGACGATCACGGCGCCGGTCGCCGGGCTGCTGCAGGGCGCCTTCACCAGCGGTGGGTTCGGCCTGTTCCACGAGGGCGGCGTCGTGGGCGAGCGGCCGCCGAGCGTGCGATACGCTGACGCCGGCATCTTCGAGCACGCGCCGCGCTACCACGCCGGCGGCTTTGCCGGTTTCGGCCTGCTGTCCGATGAGGTGCCGATCATCGCTCGGCGCGGCGAGCTGGTCGTGCCGCCGGAGCGGGTAGTGCAGGAGCGGAAGGCCGGGCCCGAGCAGCGGCCAATCACGGTGATGATCAACGTGACCGCGGCGGACGCCAACTCGTTCCGCGCGAGCCAGGGCCAGATCGCGGCCGAGATGGCGCGGGCGATCGATCGGGCAAGCCGGAACGGCTGAGCGGAACTCAATTCCGCGGCGCCATGGAGACGCTGAAGGTATTGCCCCGGCGATTGCCGCAGCTGCCGCAGCGAAGCTTGCGCTCGAGGTCGAGGAGCCTTGTGTACGGGGGCGGGCCGTGCTGGAGCAGCCTGGCGTCGATGTGGGTCCGCTTCCGGCAGGCGGCACAGGTCGCGAAGATCACATGCCAGGCGCGTAGCTCGACCCGCTCCTGCAGGAAGAACAGCATGTTGTTGTGCTGTTCTCGCCGCTTTCCTCGGGGCCGCCATCGAACAGGTTGCGGATCGGGTCGATGCAGATGACGTCCGGCGGCTCGTCGGGGAAGCGGGTCTGGATCGCATCGACCGTGCGCGCGACACCGTTGGCGTCGAGCAGCATCTTCACCTTGGGCGTCGCGACCAGGTTGTCGCGCGCGGCGGCCAGGACGGCGGCAGGGAGCCGGGTGCTCTGGAAGCGCTCGCGCAGGTAGTGGTACTGGATCTCGGCCTGCAGATAGAAGACACGGAGCGGGCGCGGCGGAGCAAAGCCGAGGAGCGGCACGCCCCCCGCGGCGTGCGCGAGCAGGCTGATCACGAAGTCGCTCTTGCCGACCTTGGGCGCGCCACCGAGCACCAGCAGACCGCCCGGGGTGAGCAGCCGCGGCGCGATGATGTCGGCCGGCAT
>DATAOG010000511.1:0-4026 GCA_036265855.1 Geminicoccaceae bacterium
CTTCTGGCCTTCCAGCGGATCGACGAGGAACGTGAGGCCGTTCTCCTCGATGTCGAGCGGCGGCGCGAGCGTCCCCTTGGCGATCCTGACCTCGATCGGCAGGCCCTCGAGCTCGCGCACCGGGCTGTCGTTGCGCAGGACCACGGTCCGGGGCGCGACGAGCCGCTCGAGCGCGGCCAGCAGCTCGCGCTCGAGCGCGGCCATGCCGGCGCTGTTGAGCTGACAGACCAGGAGCTCGGCGAAGCGGTCGACCACGAGCCCCGGCAGGCCGTCGGCCTCGGCGTGGACCAGCCGGTAGTACGGCCGCTCGTACAGCCGCTCGCGCAGGCGCAAGGCGCGCGCCAGCCGGCGCTCCAGGAAGGTCGCATCGATCGTCGCGTCGGTGTTGCGGGTGAGCAGCCTCGCCGCGATCAGCGAGTGCGGGTTGAACTGGGCCAGCGCCAGGCGCCGGCCGTCGGCCGTGTACAGGCAGACCGGCTGCCCGGGCGGCAGCGCCTTGGCGGCCGCGTCCATCCGCAGCTCGTTGGAATACGCCCAGGGATGGCCGGCGCGCAGGCGCCGGTCCTGGTCGGGCAGCAGTTGAACCTTGGGATAGAGCATCGGCGATCCGGCGGCCTGGGGAGCCGCTCAAGCTAGCCGGATCGGCCGGCAGTTCAAGGCGTGGCCGCTCGGCCGGCCGATCGAACTCAGTCGGACGACTTGTCGTCCGGAGTTCTGGCACCGGAAACCGGCGTGAACGAGGGCGGATCGCTCGCCGGGAAGCTCTGCTCGCTTGCCTCGGTCACCACCGCGTCGGGATCGGCCGCCCGGCCCTCCGCACCCTCCTTGAGCCAGGCGTAGAGCGCGTCGTACAGAACCATGCCGTGGCGCAGCAGATCCTGATCGTCCTCGTACAGAATGCCGAGCCCACGGGAGAGCGCGCGCAGGCCCGGCGCTTCCGCCGCCAGCTCGAGGCGGCCGGTATCGGCGGCGCGCACGATCGTCGCTAGCTCGCGGAGCGCCGGCTCGGTCAGCTCGTAGAGCCTGAGGAAGGCATCGAAGCTGCAACGATCGCCGACGTGCCCGAGCTCGACGTTCGGGACGTCGAACGGCGTCGCGCCGGTCTGCTCGGCAATCCGCAGGACCTCTTCGCCCGGCACGAACAGGAACTCCGGGTCGTCATCGATGAACCGGGCGATCAACCAGGGACAGGCGATGCGATCGATCTTCGGGCGCGCGCGCGTGACCCATTTCATCTCACCCTCCCGTAGCCGGCATGCCCAAGATCCTGACATGGGGCGTTTACGCGCCGATGCCAGCGCTCACGCCGGCCCCGCCGCCAGTGCGCAGCATTTCGCGGCGGGCTCCGGCTATAATCGCTGCCGGGCGGCAGATTCGGCACGGAGGCAGACCAATGCATCGACGAGTGTTCCACCGCCTGGCCGTCCTCGTATCGGCCTTCGTCCCGGCGCTTGCCCAGGCCGGCCCCGCCGGGGACAGCGAGCGCGCGATCGTCCACCCGGTGTTCGCCCAGCACGGGATGGTCGCAAGCCAGGAGGCGAACGCGACCCGCGTCGGCGTCGAGGTTCTCGAGCACGGCGGCAATGCGGTCGATGCCGCAGTCTCCGTCGCCTTCGCGCTCGCGGTGACGCTGCCGAGCGCCGGCAATCTCGGCGGCGGCGGCTTCATGCTGGTGCACACGGCCGCGACCGGCGATACGGTTGCGATCGACTACCGCGAGAAGGCCGGCAGCCGCGCGTCGCGCGACATGTTCCTGGACGAGGCAGGCAACGCCGATCCCAAAAAGTCGCTCGAGAGCGGGCTTGCGGTCGGCGTGCCCGGCACGGTCGCTGGCCTCGCGCTCGCTCTGCAGCGCTACGGCACGATCGGCCTCGCCAAGGCGGTGGCGCCGGCGATCGAACTCGCCGAACACGGCATCAGGGTCAGCCCGGAGCTCGCGGCTTCGCTGCAGAACGCAGCCGAGCGCCTGCACCGCTGGCCGTCATCGGCCCGGATCTTTCTCCATCCCGACGGCACGCCCTACGCGGCGGGCGAGGTCCTGGTCCAGTCGGACCTCGCCCGGTCGCTGCGAAGGATCGCTGAGCAGGGGCCGAGCGGCTTCTACGACGGACCGGTTGCCCAGGCGATTGTTGACGAGGTGGGCCGGGCGGGCGGCAATCTGACGCTCGAGGACCTCGAGGGCTACCAGGCGGTGATGCGGGCGCCGGTCGCGGGCAGCTACCGCGGCTACGAGATCCGCTCGATGCCGCCACCATCCTCGGGCGGCGTCCATCTCATCGAGATTCTGAACACGCTCGAGGGCGTGCCGATCGGTTCGCTGGGTCAGAACAGCGCGCAGACCATTCACATGATGACCGAGGCCATGAAGTTCGCCTATGCCGACCGCAGCGCCTATCTGGGCGATCCCGATTTCGTCGACGTGCCGGTCAAGGCGCTCACCTCCAAGGCCTACGCCAAGGCGATCCTCGGCCGGATCAGCCGGGACGGCGCCATGCCCGCCTCGGAGATCAGGCCCGGCGACCTCGGCCCGTTCGAGAGCGCCGACACGACCCATTTCTCGGTGGTCGACCGGGACCGCAATGCGGTCGCCAACACCTATACCTTGAACTTCGGCTACGGCACGGGCCTGGTTGCTGAGGGCACCGGCATCCTGCTCAACAACGAGCTCGACGATTTCTCGGCCAAGGCCGGCGTGCCCAACGCCTATGGCCTGATCGGCAACGCGGCCAATGCGGTCGCGCCGGACAAGCGGCCGCTGAGCTCGATGTCGCCGACCATCGTGCTGAGCGACGGCAAGCCGTTCCTGGTCACCGGCAGCCCCGGCGGCTCGCGAATCATCACGACGACGCTCCAGGTCATCATGAACGTGATCGACCACGGCATGAATGTCGCCGAGGCGACCTATGCCCCGCGTATCCACCACCAGTGGCTGCCGGACCAGCTGCGGGTCGAAGCGGGGCTGTCGCCCGATACCGTCCGCCTGCTCGAGCAGATGGGCCACCATGTGGTGACCGGGGACACCATGGGCAGCACCCAGTCGATCATGGTCACCGATCAGGGCCTGTTCGGCAGCTCCGACCCGCGCACCCCCGGCGACCTGACGCTCGGGTATTGAGTGGCACTTTCGTGTAGACTCGACCGGATCGAGGAGGTGGGTCATGGCGCGTGCGCATCCCAAGATCGAGTCCAAGGAGCCGCTCTACGAGCGCGACTTCTGCCTCTGGGTCGAGGAACAGGTTCGGCTGCTGAAAGAGGGCCGGCTGAGGGAGCTCGATGTCGTCAATCTGATCGATGAGGTTGAAGACTTGGCCATTAGCCGTAAGCACGTCGTCACGAACAATCTCGTCGTGGTCATCAATCATCTGCTGAAACACCAATTCCAGCCACGGCGGCGGTCGCGCAGCTGGCTGGCCTCGATTGCCGAGCACCGACGGCGCCTGCGCAAGGAATTTCAGCACTCCCCAAGCCTCCGCGCTACGCCCGCGATCGGTTCGAGGAGTGCTACCAGGACGGCCGCCGCCAGGCGCTGATCCAGACCGGGATCGGGCAGGAGGCGATACCCCGCATGCCGGTCTACACGCTCGAGCAGACCCTCGATCCCGACTTCCTGCCCGACTGACGACGCCGAGCGGACCAGGAGTGCCGCCGGAAGGCCCCGAGTTGCCGAAGAAACGGCGACGATCGCCCTTGGCGTGCGTGGCGCTCGGCGCGATACTGCGCCCGCGATTGGAATCCAAATCGATTGGAGGCGACCAATGTCCGAGCTTCGCGCCGTCATCCTCGCCGCCACGCTGATCCTCATGGCGCCAATGGGGGCCGGGGCTGCCGACTTGGTGGTGTGGTGGGACAAGGGGTACACCCCCGAGGAGGACGGGGCGGTCAGAGAGATGGTCGCCGCCTTTGCGAAAGATGGCAAACAGGTGGACCTCGCCTTTTATCCGCCGGTTGAACTTCCAAACAAGATCGAGCAGGCGCTTGAGGCGGGCCAACCGCCCGACGTCGCCTTTGGCACCTGGCTGTCGCAGT
>DATAOG010000512.1:0-2455 GCA_036265855.1 Geminicoccaceae bacterium
GTCCGTTGTGAGCTTCACAAACCTGACAATCAGCGCAAACGCTCTGCCGGGCCGGAAGGCGCCCGCAGCGACCCGGTCGCCGCTGGAGGTCTTTCAACGGCGAGCTCGCCCGGCGCACCAGATCTGCCAGACCGCGCGATAGGCTTCCTCGACCGCTCGGGCGTGGCCCTCGTGGTCGCGAAGCGGGGAGCGGGCGAGGTCGGAACGCAGATGCCGCCGCGCCGCCGCAAGCAGCTCGGGCTGGCTCGCGAGCAGGCGCGCCGTCAGGGCATAGTCCTCCGGCGTGGCGGCAATTCCGGCCTGAAACCCCACCGCATGCAGCAGGCTCGCGCCGACCCGGCCGGCGTGCCGGTCGCCGGCGAGCGTGATCACCGGCACGCCCATCCAGAGCGCCTCGGAGGTCGTCGTCGTGCCGTTGTAGGGAAACGGATCGAGCGCGAGGTCGATCTCGTTGTAGACTGCCAGGTGCTCCTGAGCCTCGGCTGCGGGCGGCAGGATCCGGAGCCGCTCCGGGGCGATGCCCTGGGCCGCGAACGCCGCCTCCAGCCAGGCTTTGGTCTCTGCATCCCCGGTCCGGGCCGACTTCAGCACCAGGCAGCTACCCTCGACCTGATTCAGGATCTCGGCCCAGAGCGCGATCACCCGGCGATTGATCTTGGACAGGTTGTTGAACGAGCCGAACGTGATGTAACCGTTCCGCTGGAAGGGCAGCGGGCCAACCTCTGGCGCATGGCGCGGCGCCGCGTAGGCGAGAAAGCAGCGCGGCAGACGGATCAACGTCTCGCAATAATGGTCGTCGAAGCCGTCCGGATCGGCGACCTGATCGGTAATCCGGTAATCGATCGCGCCGACCCCGGTCGTGTTGGGATAGCCGATGTAGCCGATCTGGACCGGCGCCGGGCGATAGGCGCAGGCGAGCAGCCGGCTGTCACGGGTATGGCCGGCCAGTTCGATCAGGACGTCGATCCGGTCGGCCCGGATCCTTGCGGCAAGCGAGGCATCGTCCAGGCGGTGGGCGTCCACCCAGCCGTCGGCCATGGCCCGGAGCTCGTCAGTGAACGCGTCCGGGCGGAGCACCGAGGCATAGCAGATCGCCTCGACCTCGCGCCGGTCATGGGCCAGCAGCAGCGGCGCCACGAAATAGGCGACCGAATGCCGCCTGAGGTCCGGGGACAGATAGCCGACCCGCAGCCGCCGGTCGGGATCGCGCTCCTGCGGGCAGCCGAGCTGGCTCGCGTAGAGCGGGCGGGCGAAGCGCTCCGCCCAGGCCAGGTGCTCCCGTTTCAGCTGCTCGGGCGAGCGATCCGGATCATAATTCAGGTGCAGGAGCCGGTTCATCTGCAGCTCGGCCGCCTCGGGCGCCAGCACCGGCACTTGCTCGAGCACCTCGAGCCCCGCCTCCATCCGGCCCTGGCGGGCAAAGGTCACCCCCAGCAGGTTCCTGGCGTTGGCGCCGATCAGGCCTTCCGCGTGCACTGTTTCCAGCAGCTCCCGAACCGCGCCGAAGGCGTCCTTGCGAAACAGCGCATTCGCGAGATGCACCTTGGCTTCGGCATCCTCCGGGTCGCGCTCGAGGAGATGGCGCGCGGCCCGCTCGAGCCGTTCCAAATCCAGCGTCGTGAGACAGACCCGGGCGAGGTTCTGCCACCAGTCGAGGCGCTCGGGCGCGAGCTCGACCGCGCGGGACAGCGCCAGAACCGCCTCGTCGTGCCGGCGCAGCAGCGCCAAGAGCTCGCCCGCGAGCGCGTGATTGCCGGCGATCTCGGGGGCCACCCGGCGCGCGCGCAGCGCGGGTTCGAGCGCAGCTTCGAAAGCTCCCGCCGCGGCGAGCGCCCGCGCCAGGCCGTCCAGGGCCGGCATCAGGTCGGGGGCGAGGTCGAGCGCCTGCCGATGCAGCACAATCGCCTCATCCAGCCGGTCCTGCTGGCGCAGCCGCTCGGCGAGATTGGCGAGAAAGCCCGGGTCGCCTGGCCGCAGCTCGACCGCCCTGCGACTGTGCCGCTCGGCCTCAAGAAGCCGGCCGCGGCGTCCGAGCGCGAGACCGAGCAGGTTGTGCGCGTCCGGATCATCGGGCAGGGCCTTGAGCAGGCGGCGACAGCAGCGCTCGGCTAGCCCCGGCTGCCCGGCCCTGAGCTGCCGCTGCGCCTCGATCAGCTCGCCGAAGGCGTTGGTCCGGGTCCGACGGGCGCGGGTCCCGGGCCTGATCAGGGCCGCGCCAAGCTCAGGCGGCACGGGCGCGGGGCAGGTCGTAGCGCAGCGGATAGCTCTCGCCGGCGAACACGTGCTGACGGCCGACCTGACGGCCGGTGTCGATCAGCAGCGGCGCCTTGAGATTGATCGAGAAGTGCACGCCGGCTGTCTGAGGGCGCACGGTCACGAGCGCCAGAATCGCGAGCGCCCGCCAGTCGATTCCGAGCGCCTGGGAGGCGAGTTCCAGGTCGCCGCGCGCGATCAG